>JAICTB010000161.1 GCA_025936595.1 Thermoleophilia bacterium
AAGGTATGGTCGTACTCGCCGGTGAACGGCCGCTCGGTGCCCTTCTCGCGCAGCACGTGGTACTGCTCGGGCGTGAGCTCGGCCCGCCACTCGGCCTCTGTTTTGGTGGTTTCGTTCTTCACGCCTACTCAGACTCGTTCGGGGTCGATTCGTTACCGGTTCACGGAGCTCGTGCCCTTTTTCTTCTCCGTCTCCGTACCCTGCCAGACGGCGTAGGGTTTCCGCATGGCCGACTACACGCAGAAGAACCTCAAGGACGACGTCGAGAACATGGCCGAGAAGTTCGGGCTCGCGCCCGACCTGGAAGCGCGGTTCGGGCGCTCCGCGCTCGGACTCGAGGGTGGCGGCTTCAGCTACCAGCGGTATGCGCCCAACTTCCGCTCACCCAGCTCGCACCGGCACGAGCGGCAGGAAGAGGTCTACGTAATCGTCGACGGAAGCGGCCGCATCAAGATCGACGACGAGATCCGCGAGCTCCGGCCGTGGGACGCTCTTCGTGTCGCGCCCGGCACGGCGCGCGGCTTCGAGGCGGGCCCGGACGGGCTCGAGCTGATCGCGATCGGCTTCGGCGAAGGCGGCGACGCGGAGATGCTCGAGAACTTCTGGTCGGCCGAGTAGAGGTCGCGTCCTACTGCTTGCGCGCGATCGCGCGCGCAAGCTCGCGCTTGTTCATGCGCGAGCGACCCTCGACGCCGAGGCGCCGCGCGCGCTCGTACAACTCCTCGCGCGTGTGTCCTTCCTCGTCGACGCCGCCGAACGTCTCTCCGACACCACGGCGCTTCCGCGCGGTCGACTGCTTCGACCGCGGATCGCTCGGCCCGGGAGCCCGCTTCTGCTCCCAATGGTCGCCGACCTTCTCGAACGTGCGCTTCAGCGCCGCGTACGCCGTGCGATGCGCCCGCTCGCCCTCGCCGTACTCGTCGACCGCGGCGTCGTGCGCCTTCGCGAATGTCCGCTGGGCCTTCGCCGGCGACCGCTTGATCGTGTCCGGCAGCTCGTCTCTCCGGACGCCGCCGCCTTTCTTCACCATCGGCACGGCATAGAGCTTCCCGGCTCGGGAGACACGAAACCGCTGCTACGCGCCCTTTTGCGCCTCCAGCTGACGGTCGCCCGCGCCCCGCTCCGGCTCGTGCTCCTCGAATCCGAATCGCACCACGGGACTCTTCGCGGCGCGCACCTCGTCGAGACGCTGCACGGGCCGATGGTGCGGAGCGGAGTGCGCGATCTCCGGGTCCTCCACCGCCTCGAGCGCGATCGCGAGCATCGCGTCGCAAAACGCGTCGAGCGTCTCCTTCGCCTCGGACTCCGTAGGCTCGATCATCAACGCCTCCGGAACGACGAGCGGGAAGTAGATCGTCGGCGGGTGGAAGCCGAAGTCCATCAACCGCTTCGCGACGTCGAGCGCGCTGACGCCGTGCTCTCGTTTCAGGTTGCGCGCGCTGATCACGAATTCGTGCATGCACAGCCGGTCGTACGGCAGCTCATAGGCATCCCTGAGCCGTGCGAGCATGTAGTTCGCGTTCAGGACAGCGACCTCGCTCATCTCGCGCAGGGCGGGGCCGTACGAGCGCATGAACGCGTAGGAGCGGACGAACACGCCGAACGCCCCGCTGAACGCCCGCACCTTGCCGATCGACTTCGGCCGGTCGTATTCGAGCCGGAAGCTCGCCCCTTCCTTGACGACCACCGGCACCGGCAGGAACGGCTCGAGGCTCTTGCGCACCGCGATCGGCCCGCCGCCGGGGCCGCCCCCGCCGTGCGGCTGCGAGAACGTCTTGTGCAGGTTGATGTGCACGACGTCGAACCCCATGTCGCCGGGACGCGAGATCCCGCAGACCGCGTTCAGGTTCGCGCCGTCGTAGTACATCAGCGCACCGGCGCCGTGGAAGATGTCGCGGATCTCCTCGATGTTCTCGTCGAAGAGGCCGAGCGTCGAGGGATTCGTGAGCATGAGGCCCGCCGTCTGCTCGTCGACCTTGCCACGCAGGTCGGCGACGTCGATATTCCCGCGCGCGTCGGTCTTCACCGGTGTCAGCTCGTAGCCTGCCATCGTCACGCTCGCCGGATTCGTGCCGTGCGCGGTGTCCGGGATGACGATCTTCCTGCGCTGCGTCTCCTCGCCCCTGTCGGCGAAGTAGGCGTGGAAGAGCATCAGCCCGGTCAGCTCGCCCTGGCTGCCTGCCGCCGGCTGGAGCGAGACGGCGTCGAGCCCCGTCACCTCGAGGAGGATCTGCTGCAGCTCCCACTCGAGCTCGAGCGCGCCCTGCGCCGCATCGTCCTCGACGAGCGGGTGGAGGCTCGCGAAGCCTGGCAGCCCGACGAGCCGTTCGTTGACCCGCGGGTTGTACTTCATCGTGCAGCTGCCGAGCGGATAGAAGCCGGTGTCGATCCCGAAGTTGCGGGTCGAGAGCTCGGTGAAGTGCCGCAGCACCTCCGGCTCGGCGAGCTCGGGCAGGCGAGGCGGCTGCTTGCGCG
The DNA here is from genome assembly GCA_025936595.1 of Thermoleophilia bacterium. Lineage (GTDB taxonomy): Bacteria > Actinomycetota > Thermoleophilia > Gaiellales > Gaiellaceae > PALSA-600. The sequence continues at coordinate 2,476 of JAICTB010000161.1, forward strand.
CGAGCTCTGCCGGCACCTCCGGCACTGGTAGGTCCGGCTTCGGGATGCCGAGCCCTCGCCGGCCGGCCTGCGACTTCTCGTAGATCAGCTTCACGAGAGCGCCTCCGCGAGCCGGTCGATCTCGTCGACCGTCCGCTTCTCCGTGACGGCGACGAGCAGTGCGTCGTCCATGCCGGCGTAGTCCCGGCCGAGCGGGTACCCGGCGTAGACGCCCCGCTCACGCGCGGCCGTCAGCGCCTCGCGCGCGTTCCGTCCGGTGCGAACGGCAAACTCCTTGAACGTTGCCTTCTCTGGAAACAGCAGCTCGAGGCCCGCCTCTCCCAGGCGCTGCTTCGCATAGCCGGAGAGGGCCAGGCAGGTCTCCCCCAGCTCGCGAAGCCCTTGCGGGCCGAGCAGGCTCAGGTGCACCAGCCCTGCCAGGGCGAGCAGGGTCTGGTTGGTGGTGATGTTCGACGTTGCCTTCTCGCGCCGGATGTGCTGCTCGCGGGTCTGCAGGGTGAGGACATAGCCGCGCTCACCCGCGGCGTCTACCGTCTCGCCGACGATCCGGCCGGGAAGCCGGCGGATGTAGTCGGAGCGGGCGGCGAGGAAGCCGTAGTGCGGGCCGCCGTAGCTCATCGCATTGCCGGCTGACTGCCCCTCGCCGATCGCCATCGCGCAGCCGTAGTTGCCCGGCGCTTCGAGCACGCCGAGCGACACCAGGTCGACGTGCGCGACCGGCATCGCTCCGGCCTCGTTCGCCGCAGCCGCCAGCTCGGGCGCGTCCTCGAGCACGCCGAAGAAGTTCGGCTGCTGGAAGATCACGGCCGCCGCGTCGTGCGCCGCGTCGCGAACGCGGTCGGGATCGGTCGAGCCGCCCTCCTGCGGCACCTCGACGACCTCGAGCCCGAAGCCCGGCGCGTAGGTCTTCACGACCTGGCGCACCTGCGGGTTGGTCGCCTCGGTGACGACGATCTTCCTCCGCCCGGTCGCGTGCCTCGCGACGAAGCACGCGTCGGCTGCGACCGTCGTGCCGTCGTAGCCGGAGGCGTTGGAGACGTCCATCCCCGTCAACTCGCAGATCGCGGTCTGGTACTCGAAGATCGCCTGCAGCACGCCCTGGCTCATCTCAGGCTGGTACGGCGTGTACGCCGTGAGCAACTCGCCGCGCTGCAGCACGGCGTCGACCACCGCGGGGACGTAGTGGTCGTAGATCCCCGCGCCGAGGAAACAGACCTCGTCGATGACGTTCTTCGCGGCGAGGTCCTCCAGGTGGCGCTGGAGCTCCGACTCGGTCAGCGACGGGCGCACGTCGAGCTCTCGCCCGTAGCGGACGCCCGCGGGGATGTCGCGGAAGAGGTCGTCCACCGACGAGACGCCGATCGTCGCGAGCATCGCCTCGCGGTCGGCGTCGGTGAGTGAGAGGTAGCTCACTGCTCCTCGAGGACCTTTTGGTACGCGGCCCGGTCGAGCAAGTCGTCGCTCTCCTCGGGGTTCGACAGGCGCACGCGGATCAGCCAGCCGTCGCCGTAGGGGTCGTCGTTGACCGTCTCCGGGGCGTCGACCACCTTCTGGTTCACCTCGAGGACCTCGCCCGAGAGCGGCGAGATCAGGTCGGAGACCGCCTTGACCGACTCCACCTCGCCGTAGGAGCTGTCCTTCGCGACCGTCGCGCCGACGTCCGGCGGTTCGTAATGCACGAGCTCGCCGAGGGCGTCCTGCGCGTACCAGGTGACGCCCAGCAGCGCCTGGTCCCCCTCGACGCGGGCCCAGTCGTGCTCTGCGTGATAGAGGAGATCGTCGGGATACGACTCGCTCGCGGCCAAGATCAGCTCTCCTTCCTGTAGATGGGCTTCTTCACGACCTCTGCCTTCCGGGGGCGGCCGCGGACGTCGATCACGAGCTCGCTTCCGGCCGGCGCCTGCGCAGCGGGGACGTAGCCGAGCCCGATCCCGATGTCGAGCATCGGCGAATGCGACCCGGACGTCACCTCGCCACCGCCTTCGATCGCCATGCCGTGCCGGGGGACCGCCTTCTCGCGCAGGACGAACGGGACGAGCTTGCGCTCCGGTCCTCGCTCCTTCACCTCGCGCAACCGTGCCGCGCCGGTGAACTCCGTGTCGAGCGCGCACGCCCAGCCGAGACCGGATGAGATCGCGTCCCACTGCGGGCCGATGTCGTTCCCGTGCAGCGGGTAACAGACCTCGAGGCGCAGCGTGTCGCGCGCGCCGAGGCCGCACGGCGTGACGCCGCGCGCGAGGATCGCGTCCCAGAGCTGCACCGCGTCCTCCTCCATGCAGGCAAGCTCGACGCCCTCCTCGCCCGTGTAACCGGTGCGGTTGACCATCACCTCGACGCCGTCGAGCTCCGCGGCCTCGAACGTGAACGGCGTGCCTGCGCCGAGGCCGAGGCGCTCGAGCGCGCGCGGACCCTGCACCGCGAGCAGCGCGAACTCGTCGGAGACGTCGCGGACGTCGGAACCGCGAAGCTCGTGGTCCTTCAGCCAGGCAAAGTCGGTGTCGCGGTTCGAGGCGTTGACGACGATCAGATACCGATGCTCGTCGAGCCGGTAGACGATCACGTCGTCGACGATGCCGCCGCTCTCGGTCGTGATCAGGGAGTACTGCGCGGAGCCCGGCTCGATCCGCTCGATGTCGTTCGAGAGCGTCGACTGCAGGAGGTCACCGGCGGTCGGTCCTTCGACCTCGAGCTCGCCCATGTGGGAGACGTCGAAGACGCCTGCGTCTGCTCGGACCGCCCTGTGCTCGGCGATCACCCCTTCGTACTGGACGGGCATCTCCCAGCCGGCGAATGCAACCATCCGTGCGCCGAGCTCGACGTGGCGGTCGTACAGCGGTGTGCGACGAAGAGTTCCTTTCACAATGACGCTCGTTGAGTGGGTGCCGCGCAGCGCGGCCACGCGAGATGGCTGGTCATTGTGAAAGGAGCTCTACGGGTCTGCATCCCGGGGCGATGCTAACCGTCGCCCGCGGGTTCAGCTTCGTGCTCCGCATCGACCTCCACCTCGGCGTCCGAGGTAGCCGGGGCCACAC
>JAICTB010000076.1 GCA_025936595.1 Thermoleophilia bacterium
CCGGCCGGAGGAACGTCCGGTCTCGTGCCTAACGTGTCCTCGTGAAGGTTCTCGGCATCGATCCAGGGACGGCAGCATGCGGGTACGGAATCGTCCACGAAAGCGGCGGGCGCCTCAGGGCCACGTGCCACGGGTGGTGGCGAACGTCTCCCAGAGACCCGTTGGCGGCTCGGCTGCTCACGATCTACACGGGCGTCCAGGCGCTGATCGCGGAGCACGTTCCGGATGCCGTCGCGCTGGAGGAATCGTTCGTCGGCGCCGACGCCCGCATCGCACTCTCCGTCGGGCAGGCGCGGGGAGCCGTGCTCGTCGCCGCGTCGTCCGCCGGCGTCGCGTGCGCTGAGTACGCGCCGGCCCGCGTCAAGCAGGCGGTGTGTGGCTACGGGCGCGCCGACAAGCAGCAGGTCGGGAAGATGGTGAAGGCGATCCTCGGTCTCGCGGAGGTGCCCGAGCCGAACCACGCCGCCGATGCGCTCGCGGTTGCGATCTGCCACGCACTGGCGCCGCCGCTGATGAGGCTCTCCGCATGATCGCGCGGCTGCGCGGCCGTGTTGCCGGCCGCGCCGGGGCCGGGCTCGTCGTCGACGTGAACGGCGTCGGCTACCTGGTCAATGCCACGCCGTCGGTGCACCGTCTCGGCACGGGCGAGATCACGATCGAGATCCACACGGTCGTCCGCGAGGACGCGCTGCAGCTGTTCGGCTTCGCAACCGCGGAGGAGCGCGAGCTGTTCGAGTTGCTGCTCGGCGTCTCGGGCGTCGGCCCGAAGGTGTCGCTCGCGATCGTCTCCGGCTCGACACCGGCCGAGCTCCGCCGCGCGATCGCGCGCGACGACGTGAAGCGCTTCCAGGCGATCCCCGGAATCGGGTTGAAGACTGCGCAGCGCGTCGTGCTCGAGCTGAAGGAGAAGCTCGCCGCAGTGGAGATCGGCGCGGTGGACGCTGGCGGCGACCTGACTGCGCGGGACGCGCTCGTCGAGCTCGGCTGGTCGCTCGTCGACGCCGAGCGCGCGCTCGCGGACGTCGACAGCGAGCTGCCCGTCGAGGAGCAGGTGCGGTACGCGCTCAGGCAGGCGGCGTGAGCAGTCAATTTCTCGCGCCGGCGCTCGCCGATGCGGAGGAGGAGCTCGAGCGCTCGCTGCGCCCGCGCGATCTCGCCGACTTCGTCGGCCAGGAGCGCGTCAAGGAGCAGCTCTCGATCGCGCTCGAGGCGGCGAAGGCACGGGGCGAGGCGCTCGACCACGTCCTCCTCGCCGGGCCGCCCGGGCTCGGCAAGACGTCGCTCGCGCAGATCGTCCGCAACGAGCTCGGCGTCGGCATCCGCCAGGTCGCCGGGCCGGCGCTCGAGCGGAAGGGCGACATCGCGGCGATCCTGACGACGCTCGAGCCGCGCGACGTTCTCTTCGTCGACGAGATCCACCGCCTGAACCGCGCGGCCGAGGAGATCCTCTACCCGGCGCTCGAGGATTTCCGGCTCGACATCATCGTCGGGCAGGGGCCTGCTGCACGCACGCTGACGCTCGACCTGCCGCCGTTCACGCTGATCGGCGCGACGACGCGCACCGGGCTGCTGACGACGCCGCTGCGGGACCGCTTCGGGCTCACGTTCCGGCTCGACCTTTACGCCGCCGAGGAGCTCGCGACGATCGTCCGCCGCTCTGCGCGCATCCTCGGCGTCGTGATCGACGACGACGCGGCAGAGCTCGTCGCGGCTCGCTCGCGCGGCACCCCGCGGATCGCGAACCGCATCCTGCGCCGCGTCCGCGACGTCGCCGAGGTGCGCCACCAGGGCTCGGTCACGACGGCGATCGCGGAGGAGGCGCTCGCCCTGCTCGAGGTCGACGGGGCGGGACTCGAACGATTCGACCGCGACCTTCTGCGCTGCGTCGTCGAGAAGTTCGGGGGCGGGCCGGTCGGCCTCTCCACGCTGGCCGTGTCTCTCGGCGAGGAGCCCGAGACGATCGAGGACGTGTACGAGCCGTTTCTGCTCCAGCTCGGGTTTCTGATGCGAACGCCGCGCGGGCGCACGGTCACCGATCTCGGCCGCGCCCATCTCGGAGCGCTCCCGGCTCACTCGACGCTGTTTTAAGCTTTCCGGGCGATGACCGTCGCGTCGCGCAAGACGGTCCGTCTCGAGCACGGCGGCAAGGAGCTCGTCTTCGGCTGCCAGGGCTCGGAGCAGCTCGACTAGTGCGGCCTCGATGTCTCCGTCTCGATCCCGGCGGATGTCAGAAGAAGTCTCACGGTGCTCCTTCGCTCGCGGTGTACACGTGGCGGTTCCTCTCGGAGAGACTCCGGAGCGGCCCGTAAATCGTCGGTGCGACGAGCAGCGCCATCACGTCGAACCACACGTAGCCCGACGCGACGCCGCTCGGCGGGTTCCCGTCGGGGATCCCGAGCCCCGGCAGCGCTCGCGCCCAGTGCCAGGTTCCGAGTGCGGTCCCGTACAGCTCGAGCGACGCGACGACGAGGAAGACGCCTGCGTAGATCGCGCGGTTGCGCCCGCGCCAGAGGAAGAGCAGGAGCAGCGGCACGCCGATCGCTCCCGCCACGTCCCGGCGCGGCAGCAACGTCAGCCCGAGCAAGCCCCACGTCGACGCAACCGCGGCTGCGGCGATCACCAGCGCGCGCACGTGTCGCTCGAGGGCGAGCGCGAGTGAGAAGCCGGTGAGGTAGACGAGGCCGTGTGCCGGTGGCACGAAGAGCGGCAGGTTGTGCAGTCGGTAGGTGTAGACGCCCCAGACGAGCGAGCCCGTGACCTCGCCGAGCGTCGCGAAGGCGACGACGCCGAGCGCCTGCGCGCGCCGCTGCACCGGCACGCGCGACAACGCGGCCCCGAACACGATCCACGTGACGGCGCCTAGGAGGAGCTGCTCCGGGTAGCTCGCGAAGTGATCGAGCGCGAGCAGGAGCGCCAGGTAGGCGGAGCCGGCTAGGGCTTGAACTGCAGCTCGTGCCACGAGGGAACCGGAGCGAGCTCGAGCAGCGGCCGGCCGCCTCCGCCCGGGTGCTGGTAGGCGAACTCGGCCTCGTTCTCGTCCCACGCGACCTCGAGCGCGCCGCGCTTCACCTGGTGGTCGAGCCACGCGCCGCGAAAGATCAGCTTGCGCAGCCAGTAGACGAGCGACTCGCCGTCGACGAGCGAAAGACGCTCCCAGTTGCGCACGAGATAGCGGCCGAGCCGCGAGCACGGGTCGTCGACGACGCCCTGCGCGGCGAGCGCGACGAGGTCGGCGGTCTCGTCCTCGTCGAGCGACGCTGCCTCGACGACGCCCAGCTTCACCGCCGCCGCGACGACACGACCTTCGAAGTCGGCACCCCCGAAGGAGAAGCGGTAGCCCAGGAACTCGACGATGTAGTCGTTCCCCGAGCTGTAGTTGGCATCGGGCGTCGGCTGCGCTTCAGGCACGATCCCATCGTAATGGACCTTCTCGCCGACGCCTCCAGCTGGGAACGCCTCGTGATCTGGCTGCCGGCGCTCGTCGTCGGGGTGGGGCTCGTCGGCGGCGTCCTGATCCTGCTCGGCCGCGCGTTTGCGGACACCGTGCGCGAGTCCGGCCATCCGCGCTGGATCGTCGGCGCGATGGCCGCGCTCGTCGGGGCGATCCTCGTCCTGACCTGGCTCGGCGTCTCGCTGCCTAGAGAATGACGACCGGCGTGCCGACTCGCACGTGCTCGAAGAGCCACTCCGCGTCCGGCACGTGCATGCGGATGCAGCCGTGGGACGCGCTGTAGCCGATCGAGGTCGGCGCGTCGGTGCCGTGGATGCCGACACCGGCCGCGTCGAGGCCCATCCACCTGGTCCCGAGCGGGTTCGAAGGCCCCGGCGGCACCGGCTTCAGGCCCTTCGCCCAACTGTCATAGGTCGGCGGATACCACCATGGGTTGAGCTGCTTGTTCACGACGTGCCAGATGCCCGCCGGCGTCGGGTAGATCGCCTGCCCTGTCGCGACCGGGAACGTGCGCACGAGCCTCTTCCCGTCGTAAAGGCGGAGCGTGTTGACGCCGCGCGTGACGACGATCACAGGCCCGAAGTGCGCGACGGTCCGCGTCGCCCGCGTCGGCTCGGTGATGAGCCGGAGCGGCGCGCGCGTGCCGTCGCGCAGAAGCTTTCCGAGCGCGGCAGTCATCGCCTGCCGGTCGACCGCGCGGCCGTCCTTCGCCGCCGAGAGCAGCGGGCCTGCTGACGTCGCGCCGACGACCTGCGCGTCGACCGGCGCCCGGTCGAACCGCGCCGCGAGCCCGGCGACGAGCTTCTTCGCCTTGGCAGGCGAATACCTCACCGGCAGGGCGATCCGGCTGCCGGGAGTGGCGGCGAGCGCCGACGAGACGGCCGCGTTCACGTTCACCTGCGCGTCCAGTGCGGCCGGGTCGACCGTCGTCTCGCGGCTTCCGTCGAGGATCGTCAGCGGGCGGGAGGACGCGGCGTCGATGCGGGCCCTGGCGGGCTCGGCGCTGAGCAGGCCAACGCGGAGCCCGGCGACGTCGACGCCGGGCGCAATCGTGCGCGTCCGCTCGGAGGCGGGCGCGGCGGTGCACGCAAGCCCTGCGGCGGCGACGAGCGCGACGAGCGTCCTCAGCACAGCCCGCTGGATTCAACCAGTTTCCAGCGGATCTGTCCGACGCCGCCCGTACCGTCGGCAGCCCATGCCGACCGCAACCTGGCAGATCGAGCCGTGCGCGCACACCTCCGTGCGCACGCTCGCGGACGCGCTCAGCATCGACGAGACGACGGCGTCCGTCCTCGTCCGGCGCGGGTACGCCGACCCGGAGGAGGCCCGGCTCTTCCTCGAAGGCGCGCTGCCCGGCCACGACCCGTTCGCGCTCGGCGACATGCGTGCCGCCGTCGAGACGATCGCCGCCGCCGTCGAAGCCCGCGCGCGGATCTGCATCCACGGCGACTACGACGCCGACGGGATCTGCGCGACCGCGCTTGCGGTCCTGCTCCTGCGCGAGCTCGGCGCGGACGTCTCGTGGCATCTGCCGTCGCGCTTCGAGGAAGGTTACGGCCTGAACGCGGACACGCTGACGCGGCTCGCGGAGGAAGGGTACGAGCTCGTCCTCACCGTCGACTGCGGCATCACCGCGGTCGCCGAGGTCGAGCATGCGCGCTCGCTCGGGCTCGACGTCGTCGTCACCGACCACCACCGCCCGGCCGACGCATTCCCGGCCTGCCCGGTCGTCGCGCCGCTCAAGGGCGACTATCCGTTCGCCGGTCTGTGCGGCACGGGTGTCGTGTGGAAGCTCGCGCAGGCGCTGCTCGGCGCGGAGCATCCGTTCCTCGACCGCCACCTCGATGTCGTCGCGCTCGCGACGGTCGCGGACGTCGTCCCGCTGGTCGACGAGAATCGAGCGCTCGCGCTCCTCGGGCTCCGGCGGCTTGCGCAGACGCAGAAGCCCGGGCTGCGCGCGTTGATGCGCGTCGGTCACGTCGATCCCGCAGCGATCGACGAATCCTCGATCGGGTTCCGGCTCGCGCCGCGCATCAATGCGTCCGGCCGCCTCTGCCGTCCCGAGGCGGCGCTCGCGCTGCTTCTCACCGAGGACGACGACGAGGCGATGACGCTCGCGCGGGAGCTCGAGGATCTGAACGGCGAGCGGCAGGCGGTCGAGCAGCGCATCCTGCGCGAGGCCGTCGCGGAAGTCGAGTCGTGGCCCGAGTCTCGGCGCAACCGGCGCGGCTATGTGATCGCAGGAGAGGGCTGGCACGAGGGCGTGATCGGGATCGTCGCGTCGCGCCTCGTCGAGAAGTACAACCGGCCCGTCGTGGTGGTCGCCGGCTCGGGCGACGAATGGAAGGGCTCCGGCCGCTCGGTCCCCGCATTCGACCTGCACGGCGGGCTCGCGGCGTGCGCAGGGCATCTGGCGCGGTTCGGCGGGCACCGCGCTGCGGCCGGGCTGACGATCGAGCGGGAGCGCATCGAGACGTTCGCGGCCGCGTTCGCAGCGCATGCCGACGGCGCGCTCTCGGCCGACGACCTGCAGCCGGTGACGCGGGTCGACGCAATCGTGCCCGGCGCGCGGCTGAGCCTCGGCCTGTGCACGGAGCTCGGGCGGCTCGCGCCGTTCGGGATCGGCAATCCGGGCGTCGTGCTGCTCGTCGACGGCTGCGAGCTCGCCGGCCTCTCGACGGTGGGCGACGGCAAGCACCTGCGCTTTCGCGTACGCCAGCGGGGCCGCGATGCCGGCTCGGCGATTGCCTTCGGGATGGGAGCACAGCTCGACCGGCTACGGAGCGAAGGCCGCTACGACGTGGCGTTCCGGCTGCAGGAGAACCGGTGGAACGGCGTCGTCTCGCCGCAGCTCGTCGTTCGGCGCATCTTCGACGCCGTCGACGGCTTCGAGGAACTGCGCGCGTGGCTCGCGACGCAGTGGAAGGCGGGCGAAGACGCGTGGACGCCGGAGGCCCGGCGGATCTTCGCTGAGCTCGAGCTCGCCGACGGGGCGCGGCGCAGCCTGCTCGAGTCGGCGACGTTCAGGATGCTGCTCGAAGAGAAACCCGTGCTCGCCGCCGCGGCGTAGGGCGGGCGGCAGCCGCATCGAGCTCGCGCAGGAGGCGGGCGACCTGGGTCAGCTTCCTCATCTCGCGGCGGCGTCTCAGCATGGGCTCCTCTCGTTCATCGGCACAACGCGTTCTCCTCCGTAGGGGGTACGTGAGAGCGGGAATCGCAGGGGTACACTGGCTTCATGGCAGTGCTCGAACGACATCAGGACCTCGTCGACGAGCTGATCGCCGAGGTCGAGGCCTACAAACCGGACGCCGACCGGGAGCTCCTGACGCGCGCGTTCCTCTTTGCGGCCGATGCGCACGCGGGCCAGATGCGGCAGTCGGGGCAGGAGTTCATCTACCACCCGTGGGGCGCGGCGAAGATCCTCGCGGGTCTCCAGCTCGACGAGCCGACGCTCGCAGCGGCGCTCTTGCACGACGTCGTCGAGGACACGACGACCGATATCGAAGAGCTGCGGGGCGAGTTCGGCGACGAGATCGCGCAGCTCGTCGAGGGCGTCACGAAGCTGACGCGTGTGCAGTTCCAGAGCCGCGAGCACGCTGAGGCCGAGAACTACCGCAAGTTGATCGTCGCGATGGCGGAGGACTTGCGCGTGATCCTCATCAAGCTCGCGGACCGGCTGCACAACCTGCGCACGATCGAGTACCTCGGCAAGCAGAAGCAGCTGCAGAAGGCGCGCGAGACGCTCGAGGTCTATGCGCCGCTTGCGCACCGCCTCGGCATTCACGCGCTCAAGTGGGAGCTCGAGGATCTTGCGTTCCAGACGCTGCATCCGCGCAAGTACGAAGAGATCAAGCAGATGGTCGCCGAGCGCCGCACCGATCGCGAGGAGCACGTGCGCGAGGCGGCGATGGTCCTTCAGAAGGAGCTCGACAAGGTCGACATCCCGGCGGAGATCTCCGGGCGCGCGAAGCACTTCTTCTCGATCTACGACAAGATGGCGAAGAAGGGGCGGGAGTTCAACGAGATCTACGACCTGACCGCCATGCGCGTGATCGCAGAGCGCGGCGGCGACGAGGGCACGCGCGACTGCTACGGCGCGCTGGGGCTCATTCATTCGCTGTGGAAGCCGATGCCCGGTCGCTTCAAGGACTACATCGCGATGACGAAGTTCAACGGCTACCAGGCGCTGCACACGACGGTGATCGGCCCGCAGGGACGTCCGCTCGAGATTCAGGTGCGAACACGCGAGATGCACGAGACGGCCGAGTTCGGCGTCGCGGCGCACTGGCTCTACAAGCGCGGCAAGAAGAACAAGGACGCGGAGTGGGTCGCCTGGGTGAAGCAGCTGATGGACGAGGGGACGGCCGACGAGGCGGACCCGCGCGAGTTCATGAAGACGTTCCGCACCGATCTCTTCGACGAAGAGGTGCACGTGTTCACCCCGAAGGGACAGGTCAAGACGCTGCCCGCAGGGTCGACGCCGATCGACTTCGCGTATGCCGTGCACACCGACGTCGGTCACCGCACGGTCGGCGCGAAGATCAACGGGCGCATCGTCCCGCTGCACTACGCCTTGAAGAACGGCGACTTCGTCGAGATCCTCACGTCCAAGCAGGGACGCGGGCCGTCACGCGACTGGCTCTCGCTCGCAAAGAGCTCGCGCGCGCGCAACAAGATCCGCCAGTGGTTCTCGCGCGAGACGCGCGAGGACGCGGAGGCGAAGGGCCGCGAGGCGCTCGAGCACGCGCTGAAGGGGCAAAACCTGCCGTACGCGAAGCTGCGCGGCTCGGCGACGCTCGCGCAGGTGATCCGCGAGACGGGATTCAAGAAGGCGGAGGACTTCTACCTCGCACTCGGCTCGGGAAAGCTCCAGCCCGGCTCGATCGTGAACAAGGTCGTCCAGCGGCTGAAGACCGAGCAGGTCGCAGAGGAGGCGCCGGTCGTCACGAAGGCGCCGAAGGCGCGCGAGACACTCTCGGGGACGGATATCGGCGTCGTCGTCACCGGGGTGCGGGACGTGCTCGTGCGGCTCGCGAAGTGCTGCACGCCGGTGCCGGGCGACCCGATCGTCGGCTACATCTCGCTCGGCAAGGGGATCACGATCCACCGGGACGACTGCCCGAACGTGAAGGCGCTGCGGCGCAGCCCGGAGCGGTTCACGCAGGTCGGCTGGGACGGTGCGACGACCTCGACGAGCTTCCGCGTGCAGATCGCCGTCGACTCCTGGGACCGCCCGCGCCTGCTCGAGGACGTCGCGCGCACGTTCGCCGAGCACGGAGCGAACATCGTCAGCTACGGCGGCGTCGTCGAGGATCAGCTGGCGAAGAACTGGTACACCGCCGAGGTGGGAGACGTGAAGAGTCTGCGCACGCTCCTCACGGCGCTCCGCAACGTCGAGGCCGTGTTCGACGCGTATCGCGTCACGCCGTCGTCGTGACGATCCATCCGCGCGCGGCAGTCGGCTTCGCGCGCGCGGCCGACGTCTACGAGCGCGCGCGGCCGTCCTATCCGCAGGGTGCGATCGACTGGATCGTCCAGCAGACCGGGCTCGGCCCGGGTCGGACCGTGGTCGATCTCGGCGCGGGAACCGGCAAGCTCACGCGCCTGCTGCTGCCGAGCGGAGCCCGCGTGATCGCGGTCGAGCCGGTCGCGGAGATGCGCGCGCACATCGACGGGACAGAGGTGCTCGACGGAACGGCGGAGTCGATCCCGCTTCCCGACCGCTCGGCCGACGTGGTGGCCGTCGCGCAGGCGTTCCACTGGTTCGACCACGAGCGCGCACTGCCGGAGATCCATCGGGTCTTGCTCGAACACGGGAGTCTCGTGCTCGTCTGGAACATGCGCGATCTCGACGATCCGATCCAGCGCGGTGTGGAGGATCTCATCGAGCCGCTGCGGTTCGGCGTCCCGGGTCAGTTTGCGGCCGAGTGGC
>JAICTB010000225.1 GCA_025936595.1 Thermoleophilia bacterium
GCGCATCGCCTGCGACGGCTTCGTCTGCGTGTCGGAACGAAGATCGACCATCCTCTGATCCTATTCGGGACATCGCCCGGTCATTGTGAGACAAGCTCCCGGCGCCGCTACCGTTCCCGAATGGATCTGGATCTCGTCGCCGAGGTGCTCGCACGCGAGCCGGCCTATCGCGCGCGCCAGGTGTGGGAGTGGACGGCCCGCGGCGCCTGCTCCTACGCGGAGATGACGAACCTGCCGATCGCGGCGCGCACGCTGCTCGAGGAGCACGCACCGTTCTCCACCCTGACGCTCGCCCACGAGGCCAAGTCCGCCGACGGAACGGTGAAAGCGCTCTTCCACACGCACGAGGGCCATCCGCTCGAGGCGGTGCTGATGCGCTACCGCGACGGCCGCCGCTCGGTGTGCATCTCGTCGCAGTCCGGCTGCCCGCTCACCTGCACGTTCTGTGCGACGGGGCAGATGCAGTTCAGGCGCAACCTGACGGAATGGGAGATCCTCGACCAGGCGCTCCACTTCAAGCGCGTCGAGCCCATCGACCACGTCGTCTTCATGGGAATGGGTGAGCCGATGCTGAACTTCGACGCGGTACTCGCCGCCGCGCGACGGTTGCCGGATCTCGGCGTGACGCACCGCCGCACGACGATCTCCACGGTCGGCTGGCTTCCCGGCCTGACCCGGTTTGTCGACGAGGTCGACGAGCCGATCCGCCTCGCGCTCTCCTTGCACGCACCGGCCGACGCGCTGCGCAGTGAGATCATGCCGGTCAACGACCGCTACCCCGTCGAGAACGTCCTCGCCGAGTGCGTGCGCTACTTCGAGCTGCGCAGGCGCAAGGTGTTCGTGGAGTACGTGATGCTCGACGGCATCAACGATTCCGTCGAGCACGCCGTGGAGCTCGCGGAGCTGCTCGACCGGCGCATCTTCAAGCTCAACCTGATCCCGTACAACCCGACGGGGATGTACGACGGCTCGTCGCGTCAGCGCATCGCTGCGTTCAAGGACACGCTGCACGCCGCCGGGTTCTCCCCGACCGTGCGCCTGACCCGCGGGCGCGACATTGCCGCCGCGTGCGGCCAGCTCGCCGCGACTTCGTAGTGCCGCGGCGGCTGCTGCCGGCGCTCGCGCTTCCCTCGCTCGTCGGGCTCTCGACCCTCCTCCACTGGCTCGAGGGACGGCGTGTGCACGGCCTCTGGATCGTGCCCGACGAGCCGATCTACGCCGAACGCGCACTCGCAGTCTGGCGGCACGGCCCGTTCGAACTCCTGCGCGGGCACGACGCCGGCTACAGCCTCCTCTATCCGATCGTCGCGGGGATCCCGTTCTCCGTCGGCAGCGCGATCACCGGCTATACGTCGCTGAAGCTCCTCCAGGCACTCGTCGTCTCGCTCGCCGCCGTGCCGGTGTTCGCCTACGGCCGGCGGCTGATGCCGGCGCGGTACGCGCTCGTCGCCGCGACGCTCACGCTCGCCTCACCGCTCCTTCTCTACTCCGGGCTCGTGATGACCGAGGTGCTGTTCTATCCGGTTGCGGCGCTGACGTTGCTCGCGATCGCGCGCGCCCTCGCCACGGCGGCACTGCGCGACCAGGCGGTCGCGCTCCTGCTCGTTCTCGCGGCCGTGCTGACGCGCACACAGGCGGTCGTCTTCATCGCCGTCTTTGCGGTCGCGATCGCCGTCGACGCCGCGCTCGCCCGCGACCGCACGCGGCTGCGGGCGTTCTGGCCTGTCTGGCTCCTGCTCGGGCTCGGCGTGCTCGCCGTCGTCGTGCGCCCGAGCGTCGCAGGCGCCTACGCCGTGACGCTGCGCGGCGGCTATCCCGTGGGATCCGCGTTGCGGCTCACGTTCGACCACCTGTCGTACGTCGCGCTCAGCACCGGCGTCGTGCCCTTCGCCGCGCTGCTGATGCTCGCGGTCGCCGCGGCTCGACGGCGCGAGGCCGACCCCGCAGTGCGTGCGTTCATCGCGCTCACGCTCTCGGCGGTGGCGCTGGTGGTCGCGCAGGTCGGGATCTTCGCGGCGCGCTACTCGCCGCACCTGCTCGGCCGCGACCTCGCAGCTCTGCCGCCGCTCCTCTTCACGGGGCTGGCGCTCTGGATCTCGCGCGGGGCGCCGCGGCCGCGCCTGACCGTCGCCCTCGTCGGCTTCGCCGTCCTCTGCCTGATCCTGCTCGCGCCGTGGAACGATCTCGTCACCTCGGATGCGTTCGCCGACACGTTCGACCTGACACTCTTCACGCGGATTCACGAAGCGGCGATCGACGTGGTGACGATCTTCGCGCTCGTCGCCGTCGCGATCTTCGCGCTCGTCCCCCGACGAGGGCTCGCCGTCCTGCCGCTGCTCGTGCTCGCGGTGCTCGTGCCCGCGTCGGTGATCGCCGCCGACGACATCGCGAGCACTGCGAACGCAGGCCAGGTGAGGGTGGTCGGGCCGACGCCGAACTGGATCGACCACAGCGCCGACGGCCCGGTCACCTACCTCTACGGCGGCGAGCCGAACTGGAGCGTCGTCTGGCAGGAGCGGTTCTGGAACCGCCGCGTCGACCGCGTGCTCTCGATCGCACCCTCACGCGTTCCCGGGCCGCTCGTCCAGACGGTGTTCAACCTCCCGCCCGACGGCCGACTGCCGACACGAGACAGCTTTGTCGTCGCCCCCGACCGGTTCTCGCTCACCGGCTCGCCGATCGCGCATCTCCCGCAGAGCGGCCTCGACGTGAGCGGGCTGACGCTCTGGGAAACGCACGGTAGGCCGCGGGTCGACCTGATCGAAGGCGGTGTGCAGCCGAACGGCGACATGACCGGCCCTGCCACCGTGTCCGTCTACGACTGCCGGCGCGGCCGGCTCGAGCTGACGCTCCTGCCGAAGGCGACGAAGATCCTGCGGATCCGCCTCGACGGGAAGGAGGTGCTGGCCGACCGGATCGATGGCCTGCCGGTGTGGCACGGGGCCGTGACCGTGCGGCCGTCGGCCACGCCGCGCCTGTGCACGTTCACGATCGTGCCGCAGCTCCTCCTCGGCTCGACGCGGATCGCGTTCGTGCGGACCTAGAAGCTTCTACAGCGCCTGCTGCCCGCCGACGAGCGCGCGCAGGCTCTCGTGCTCCTCTCGGCAGGCGGGGCAGCCCGCGAGATGCGGGCGGAAGCCGGGGAGCAGCGCGTCGGCGTCACGGCCTGCGAGCTCGAGCTCGACGTACCGATCGAGCTGCTCGAAGCACTCGTCGCAGCCGATCTCGCGCTCGGGCGGGCCGAGCAGGCGGCCGAGCGACTGCTTGAGGTCGGGCCTGCGCATCAGCGTGCCTCCTCGAACCAGGTGGTCGGGTCGAAGCCGCGGCCGTTCAGATTGACCCGCAACGCGCGGCGGGCGTCGTGCAGCGTCTTGTAGAGCGCGCCACGGGTCGTGTCGAGGCGCTCCGCGAGCACGTCGATCGGGACGCCGTTCAGCGCGAGCGCAACGAGCACCCGGCGCTGGTGCGGCGTGAGCTCGGCGATCCCTTCCCGCACCGCATCGAGCAGCTCGCCCTGCAGCGCCTCCTGCGCCGGTTCCGGGCTCCCGCTCTCGAACAGGCTCCAGGTCTCCGGCTCGAGCGGCACCTCGCGGCCCTGCCATGCCCGCTTGCGCAGCTTCACGGCGGCCTCGAGCAGCGCGAATTTATAGACCCAGGTCGTGAACCGGCTCTCGCCGCGGAAGTCATCGACCCGCGCGAGCACGCTCATCATGGCGTCGTCCGCCGCCTCGAGCGCGATGTCGTCGAGCTCGTTGCCCCGTACGTGCGGAAGCGCCGGTCGGCGCCGTGCGACCTCGAATCGAGCAGCGCGAAGCAGCAGCAGGTGCAGGCGCGCAATCGTCAGCTCCCGCTCGGCGCCCTCGGCGCGCAGGCCGCGCAGCCACTCCCGCGACTCCTCGTCGAGGACCGTGGGTGCAGAAACGAGCGAGAGGTTCGCGCGCGGCTTCACGAGTTCGAGGACGACAGTACACGCCATATACCCGTTGGTGTCA
>JAICTB010000197.1 GCA_025936595.1 Thermoleophilia bacterium
CCGCAGATCCGGAACCGCGGCACGATCGGCGGCAACCTCGGAACGTCGTCTCCGGCAGGCGATGCACTGCCACCGCTCGTCGTCGAGGACGCGCAGGTCGAATGCGCGTCGGTGCGCGGCACGCGGCGCGTGCCGCTCGGGGAATTCGTCACCGGAGTCAAGCGAAACGTCCTCGCCGCGGACGAGTTGATCGCGGCGGTCTGGCTGACGCCGTCGCGCGCGCCGCAGACGTTCATGAAGATCGGGCCGCGCAACGCGATGGTGATCGCGGTCTGCTCGCTCGCCGTCTCCGCAGGCGACGAGCTTCGTGCCTCGTTCGGGTCGTCGTCGCCGCGGCCCGTGCTCGTCACCGCGCCGCGCGACGAGGCGGAGTCCTTCGCCGAGCGCGTGGCCGCAGCGGCGACGCCCATCGACGACGTGCGCGGTACCGAGGCCTACCGCCGCCATGCGCTTCGCGTGCTCACGGAGCGGGCGCTCAAACGGGTGCTCGCATGAGGATCTCACTGCGGATCAACGGCGAGGAGCACCAGGCCGATTGCTGGGAGGGCGAGTCGCTGCTCTTCGCGCTGCGCGAGAAGCTCGGCTTTCCCGGATCGAAGAACGCATGCGAGCAGGGCGAATGCGGGTCGTGCTCGGTCCTTCTGGACGGGACGCTCGTCTGCGCGTGCCTCGTTCTCGCTGCGCAGGCCGACGGCCACGAGGTGACGACGGTCGAGGGCCTCGCCGGGGACGACGAGCTGCACCCCGTGCAGCAGGCGTTCGTGGAAGCGGGCGCGGTGCAATGCGGGTTCTGCACGCCCGGGCTGGTCGTCGCGACGGCCGATCTGCTGCGCCGCAACGCGAGCCCGTCCGACGACGAGATCCGCGAGGCGCTCTCCGGGAACCTCTGCCGGTGCACCGGCTACGCGAAGATCTTCGACGCGGTGCGGATGGCGGCGGCACGGGCATGACGCGGACGGCGCCGCGCACCTTGCAGGTCGGGAAGATCGGCGAGCTCGTCCCGCGCGTCGACGCGCCGCCGAAGGTGAAGGGTGAGTTCGCCTATGCCAGCGACCTCATCGTCCCGGGCATGTTGTGGGGCCACACGCTGCGCAGCCCGCACGCACACGCGCGCATCGCGTCGATCGACATCGCGGAGGCCGTGGCGATGCCCGGCGTCCACGCGGTGCTCACGCACGCGGACGTTCCCGGGCAGAAGACGTACGGGCTCGAGTTTCCCGACCAGCCGGTGCTCGCGATCGACCGCGTTCTCTACTACGGCGAGCCCGTCGCGCTCGTCGCCGCCGAGCATCCCGAGCAGGCGCGCCGCGCCGCGGAGCGCATCGCGGTCGCGTACGAGCCGCTCGAGCCGGTGGCCGACATGGAGCGCGCGACGGAGATGCCCGAGCTGCACCCGGAGAAGCCGACGCGCGGCCACGGCTACTTCGAGGATCCTCGTCCGAACGTCGTCCGGCACATCGCGATCAGGCACGGCGACGTCGACGCGGCAGGAGACGTCTCGGTCAGCGGCGTCTACGAGGTCGGCATCCAGGATCAGGCGTTTCTCGGGCCGGAGTCCGGCCTCGCCGTCCCCGACGGTGAGGGCGGCGTCGACATCTACGTCGCCACGCAGTGGCTGCACGTCGACCGTGCGCAGGTCGCGCCGTGCCTCGGGCTGCCGCTCAGCGCGGTGCGCATCCACCTGGCCGGCGTCGGCGGCGCGTTCGGCGGGCGCGAGGACCTGTCGATGCAGCTGCACGGCGCGCTGCTCGCGCTGCACACGAACCGCCCGGTGAAGATCGTCTACAACCGCGAGGAGTCGTTCACCGGCCACGTGCACCGCCATCCGGCGCGCATGTGGTGCGAGCACCGGGCGACGCGCGACGGGAAGCTCGTGAACGTGCGCATGAAGATCCTGCTCGACGGCGGCGCGTATGCGTCGAGCTCGACCGCGGTCGCGTCGAACGCGGCGTCCTTCGCGATCGGTCCCTACGAGTCTCCGAACGCGCTGATCGAGTCGACGGTCGTGTACTCGAACAACCCACCGTGCGGCGCGATGCGGGGCTTCGGCGCGGTGCAGACGTGCTTCGCCTCGGAGGCGCAGATGGACAGGCTCGCGGAGGCACTCTCGATCGACCCGGTCGAGCTGCGCTTGCTGAACGCATTGAAGCCGGGCGACGTCCTGCCGACGGGGCAGACGATCACCGGGTCGATGCCGATCGCCGAGACGATTCGCGCCGCGGCTGCGCTCGAGCCGCCGCCCGAGGAGCCGCTGCCGCGCGACGTGCTGCGCCTGCCGGGCGGCGCGGGGAACACGACGAACGGCGAAGGCGTGCGCCGCGGCGTCGGCTTCGCCGTCGGCTTCAAGAACATCGCCTATTCGGAGGGTTTCGACGACTATTGCGCCGCGCGCGTGCGACTGCTGCAGGACGGATCAGCGGAGGTGCATTGCGCATCGGCCGAGGTCGGCCAGGGGGTTACCGGCGTGATCCTCCAGGTCGCGCGCACGGAGCTCGGGATCGACGACGTGCGGCTCGCGCCGAGCCAGACGGCGACGGTCGACTCCGCCGGCTCCGCCTCTGCCTCGCGCATGACCTGGATGGCCGCCGGCGCCGTTCGCGATGCCTGCCGTGCCGCGCTCGGGGAGCAGGAGCGGCGGCCCGGCGAGGAGATCGACGTCGAGCAGATCTACCGCCATCCGCGCACGACGCCGCTCGACCCGGAGACCGGCCAGATCACGGGCGAGCGCGCGCACGTCGCGTTCGCCGCGTGTGCGATGAAGGTGGTCGCCGAGGTGGACGTGGACCTCGGGCTGACGCGCGTCGTCTGGATCGGCGCCGCGCAGGACGTCGGCAAGGCAATCAACCCGCAGCAGGTCGAGGGGCAGATCGAAGGCGGCACCGCGCAGGGGCTCGGCCTGGCGCTGATGGAGGAGATCCAGACCCGTGACGGCCTGATCACGAACGCGAGCTTCACGGACTACCTGATCCCGACGGCGCTCGACATGCCGCCGGTCGAGTCGGTGCTGATCGAGGACCCGGAGCCGGACGCCCCCTACGGCGTCAAGGGCGTCGGCGAGCCCCCGACCGTCGTCTCGACCGCCGCGATCGCCTCGGCCCTCCGCGCCGCCACGGGCCGCGACCTGACGCGAGTCCCGGTCCGCCCGGACGACATCTGCCTCTAGCAGCCACGGCGGAACGAGACCAGTTGGTTGGTCGGACCAACGTCAACTGGTCTTGACACTCGTTTGGCGAAGGTCGGGGCGCCTTGACGGTCAGGCCCTGTCGATTCAGGCCACGAGGGTGCCGGGCTCGACGTCTCCGTCGGGGCGCACGAGCTTCGGGCCGCCGTGCGAGCGGGCGGCGAGGACGATCGCCTCGTCGTCGAGCGAGACCACGACGAGCGTCCCGACGAGCTCGTCCTTCGTGTACTCGCCCGGCTCCATCTGCGCCTCGCGCTCGCCGCGGCCGCCGAGGTCGACGCGCAGCAGGTAGGAGGGCGCCCGCGCGCCCGGGTGGTCGTCCACCGACAGCACGCGCCCGACGATCAGCTCGGTCATGCCCGCAACGCTAACGGACGCCCTCTTCGGGCAGCGTCGCCGCCGGCGGCTCGCGCCGCACGACCGCTGCGACCGCGACCACCACGATCACCGCGCCCGCGAGCAGCCGCCAGGTGACGAGCTCGCCGCGGAAGATCACGCCGAGCGTGATCGCGACCACCGGATTGACGTAGGCGTACGTCGACACCATCCCGAGCGGCGCGTTCGCGAGCAGCCACGTGTACGCGGTGAAGCCGACGAGCGAGCCGAACGTCACGAGGTAGATCCACGCGATCACCGACGACGGTGTCGGTGAGAAGCCGTGCAGCGTGAAGAGCGAGATCACGAGCATCACGACGCCCCCGACGAGCATCTCGTACGAGGTCGCGACGAACGCGTTGGCGGGCATCGTGACGCGGGACGAGAGAAACGACCCGCCCGCCCACATCAGCGCGGAGAGCACGCAGATCCCGATCCCCCAGCTCTTCGCACCGCCGGAGGGCTGCGCGAGCACCGCCACGCCGACGAAGCCGACACCGACGCCCGCGAGCAGCTGCCAGGGCAGGCGCTCGCGTGAGCCGAGCCGCAACACCACCACCCAGAGCGGGACGGACGCGATGATCAGCGACGCGAGCCCGGTCGGCACGTTCCGCTCGGCGTAGAAGAGCACGCCGTTCGCGCCGGGCAGGAGGATGCCGATCGCGATGCACGAGCCCAGCGCGCGGCGCGAGATGAGCAGCGACCCGCCGCGCCACAGCACGATGCCGGCCATCAGCAGGCCCGCCGTGATGAACCGCGTCGACACGGCGAACAGCGGGTCGATCGACTTGCCCGCGTAGTAGATGCCGAGATACGTCGAGCCCCAGATGACGTAGACCGTCCCGAGGGCGGTCCAGACCTTGGCGCGATGAGTCACGCGTTAACGAACGA
>JAICTB010000232.1 GCA_025936595.1 Thermoleophilia bacterium
AGTTCGCGACGTGGATTGCGCAACAGCGGCAGGCGTTCACGCCCGTGCAGAAGTACCTCCCGAAGTACGCGCCGTCGTATTCACCCGACCCGGAGGCGCGCGCAGGATGAAACTTCGCAAGCTGATCGGGTTCAACCTGCTAACCGCCGTCATCCTCGGAGTAGTGGGCTTCTACGTCGGCTGGTGGATCGGGCACCTCTTCAAGGCGGAGAGCCTCGACTACTTCGAGGACACCGGGCAGAACGACATCTCGCTGTTCATCGCGTACCTCGTCGGCGTGATCGGCTTCCTCGTCGGCCTCGGCTTCGGCAACTACCCCGTCCAGCGGTTGCTGGGAAAACCCGCCTCGCTGCGCGAGAAAGAGGACCAGGGTGCGGCGCGCTACTTCGGGCTCTGCACCGACCACAAGGTCGTGGGCATCCAGTACCTGATCGGCATCGGCGCGTTCATCTTCATCGGCGGCCTGAACGCGATGCTCATCCGCTTCGAGCTGATCACGCCGAATCAGCACGCGTGGAACGGCAACAACTACCTGACGCTCGTCGGCCTGCACGGCACGATGATGATGGGGATGATGTCGAGCGGGATCATCGGCCCGTTCGCGAACTACCTGCTGCCGGTGATGATCGGCGCGCGCCGGATGGCCTTCCCTCGCGTCGAGGCGCTCACGTTCTGGCTTTTGATGGCGGCCGGCGTGATCCTGATGACGGCGATCGGCTTCGGCGGCTTCCCGACCGGTTGGACGGGCTACGCGCCGCTGAACGTGCAGGCCAACATGGGGATGGACGCCTATATCGCATTCTTCGCGCTCGTGGGCCTCTCGATGACGCTGCTCGGGCTGAACATGATCGCGACCGTGATCACGATGCGCGCGCCCGGCATGACGTGGGGCCGCCTCCCGATCTTCGTCTGGGGCACGTTCACGACGTCGATCCTGATGCTCCTCGCGGCGCCCGTCCTGATCTCCGTGCTGCTGATGGTCGCGATGGACCGCACGGCGCAGACCGGCTTCTTCAACGACGCGGCCGGCGGCAGCCCATACCTGTACGAGAATCTCTTCTGGATCTTCGGGCACCCGGAGGTGTACGTCCTCGCGCTACCCGGGATGGGGATCCTGCTCGAGATCATCCCGGTTTTCTCGCGGAAGCCTCTCTGGGGCTACAAGCTCGCCGTCAGCGGCATGCTCGGCATCACGCTGCTCTCGTTCCTCGTGTGGCAGCACCACCTGTTCGTCAGCGGCATCAACGCCGACCTGCGGCCCTTCTACATGCTGTCGACCGAGCTGATCTCGTTGCCGACGGGCTTCATCTTCGTCGCCGCACTCGGGACACTTTGGCTGGGGCGCATCCGCCTCGCGGTCCCGATGCTCTTCTCGCTGGCGTGGCTCTTCAACTTCCTGATCGGCGGGCTCTCCGGCGTCTTCCTCTCCGACGTTCCGAGCGACGTGACGACCCACGGCAGCTTCTTCTCGATGGCGCACTTCCACTACACGATCATGGGCGGCCTGCTCTTTGCCTTCTTCGCGGCCATCTACTTCTGGGTGCCGAAGATGACCGGCTACCGGCTGAACGAGCGATGGGGGAAGGTGCATTTCTGGACGATGTTCCTCGCGTTCAACTCGACCTTCGGCCCCCTGCTCGTGATCGGCTTCCTCGGCATGCCGCGCCGCGCCGTGACGTATGCGGGCTACCTGCAGGGCGCAAACACATGGGTGTCGGTGTCGGCATTCGTCCTCGGTGCGTCGATGCTGATCTTCCTCGCGAACTTCGTCTACTCACTCGCGTTCGCTCGCGTTCCCGCCGGCGCGAATCCGTGGGGCTCGAAGTCGATCGAGTGGCAGCTTCCGTCGCCGATCCCGCTGCACAACTTCGACCGTATTCCCACGTTCGCCGGTGACCCGTATCCCTACGGCGCCGACGCCGGGACCGCGCAGCGTCCGGTGGTCGCCCCCGCGAGGCCGACGCCGTGACCGAGCTCGCGCAGCACTCCACCCCTTACTCGGTGGTGGAGGCCGAGCCGCCGGAGCTGATGGGCCGCAACCTCCGTGTCGCCGCGCACCTCTGGGCGAGTTCGACGGGATTCTTCTTCTTCGCGTTCCTGTTTGCGTACTTCTATCTCCGCTCGGTCAACTCGCAGGGGAAGTGGCATCCCCACGCGGTGAAGGCCCCGGTAACGCTCGGGACCCTGATCGCGGCGTCGGTCGTGGTGAGCGCGGTGCTCGTGGTCGTCGCAGCGTCGCGTCTGCGCGGGGGCGACCAGCCGGGATGGCGCCTTGCCGGTTTGGGCGGCCTCGCGTTCGGCGTGCTCGCGATCGTGCTGCAGGTCGTCGAGTGGTCGACGATCGGGTTCGGCCCGACCGACGGCGGCTACGCGAGCGTCTTCTTCGGCTGGACAGGCCTGTACCTCGTCTTCCTGGTCTGCACGCTCTACTGGCTCGAGACGCTGCTGGCGACGTCATTCCGCTACGCGGGCCGCGGTGCGTCCGGGCATGCCCCCGGCGAGGCGTCCGGCGATTCGCACCGAACCGGCGACGACATCGCGGAGCCGATCTCGCTGATCGGCCCTGGCGCCGATGCGTTCGCGTTCTACTGGGCGGTGTTCGCGGGCATCGGCGTCGCCACCTGGATCATCCTCTACCTCCTGTAGATGAGCGTCCTGCTGAGCGCGTCGAATTGGCCGCTCGAGTGGCCGCTCGTCGCGGTCGTCGTGACGGCCCTCCTCTACCTGCACGGCGGTCGCCTGAGCGCAACGGCGAGCACCACGGCCAAGCGCTGGCGCGGCGTCGCGTTCTACGCCGGCCTGGTTTCGATAGTGCTCGCGGTCGACTCGCCCGTCGACGCCTATGCCGACCGCCTCTTCTGGGCGCACATGGTCCAGCACGTCGTGCTGATGATGGTCGCGCCGCCGCTCCTCCTGATCGGCAGGCCGTGGCCGCGGCTCTCGCGCCCCCTACCGCTCGACGTACGCCGTCCGCTCGCGCGTGCGGTGCTCGCGGGTCCGGCGCTGGCGCCGCTCCGCAGCGCATTACGCCGCCTGGCCGCGCCGTTTCCCTCGTTCGTTCTCTTCAGCTCCACGCTCGTCGCCTGGCACATCCCTGCGCTTTACGACCTGACGCTTCGCGACGGAATCGTCCACGACGCCGAGCATGCGCTCTTCTTCTCCACCGCGCTCCTCTTCTGGGTGCATCTCCTGCCGGGCGCGACAGTCAGGCCGCGGCTCTCCGACGGCGCCCGTGTCGCGTACGGAACGGCGGCACTGCTCGTCAGCTGGGCGCTCGCTGTCGTGCTCGGTCTCGCTCCGGAGCCGGCGTACGGCGCGTACGCCGCGCTCGCCCACCGCCCCGGTGGGCTTTCCGCGCTCGACGACCAGCAGATCGCTGCGGGCGTGATGTGGGTCCCAGGCTCGATTCCCTACTGCGTCGTGCTGCTCGTCGCGGCGTTCAAGTGGCTCGATCCCAAGTCGGCCGCAGAGCGACGGCGCACCATGACAATCGCCAACTGAAGGAGATCGGATGCTCGCCACCTTCTTGACCGGATCGCTGCTGACGCTCTTTCTTCCCGTCGGGGCGCTGATCCTCGTCGGGCTGTACTGGTGGACGGTCGCACGGCGGCGCGACGAGTTCTGATGCGCCGCTGGTGGATCGTCAGCGTCGCCGCAGCGGCCGC
>JAICTB010000221.1 GCA_025936595.1 Thermoleophilia bacterium
ACGAGCGACGACGACGTCGAGCGCTTCCTGACGGGCGACCGGGGAAGACGCGTACACGCGATCCAGGCGGACTGGCTCGAGTCGATGCGCGCGGCGCGCCTCTACGCGTATCGCCTTCCGCCGGAGCCCTTCGAGCGCTACGGCCGCGCAGCGGGTTACTGGGTCGCGCGCGACGCAGTCGAGCCGATCGCGGTCGAGGAGCTCTGCGACCTCCTCGCCCGGCATGTCGAGGCGGGCATCGAGCTCCGCGTCGTGCCGCGGCTCCTGCCGCTCTGGGAGCGGGTGATCGCCTCGTCGCTCGAATTCAGCGGCATCCGCCTCTCGAATCTCGACGGCTGGTGCGACTGGGATCGTCTTCGAGGCTGACTCGATCACGACCCGAGCACCGCTTTTTCACTTTCGTTGCAAACGTGTGCGCACTTCGTGGCGGTGGCTGCCACCGGACTGGTCTCGCACAGGCATGGCCCAGGGGTTGTCCGCCAGGGACTGGTCGTCGAGCACCGACGTGGCGTATCGGCGAGGGTTCGCTGCCCGCGCGGCCGTCGGCGGTGACACTTTTGCGACACGTGCGTGCGCAGTTTGTGTCGGTGGCTGCCGCCGGACGTGTCTCGCCCAGGCATGTCCCGCGAGGACGCGCTACGTGGGTTGGTCGTCGAACGTGAAGTGGAAGTGGTCGCCGTGCGCGTGCACGCCCAGCACCTGGTCGGCGAGCACATCGACGGCCGACGGCGCGAGGAACACCTTCGCGCCACCGGTCTCGAGCACCTCGTCGCCCTCGCGGGGCTCGGTCGCCTCGTCGATCGAGATCTCCGTCTCGTCGCCGACCTCCTCCGCGGTGATCCGGATCGTCCCGATCTGCTCGAGCGCGGCGACGGCGGCGTCGTCGATCTGCAGCATCGTGCGAGCATAGACGGCGTGCGCATCCTGATCGCCGAAGACGAGACGATCATCCGCCTCGACCTGCGCGACCTGCTCGAGCGCGCGGGGCACGAGGTGGTGGCCGAGGCGCGCGACGGCGAGGAGGCCGTGGCGCTCGCGCGCGAGCATTCGCCCGAGCTCGCCGTGATGGACGTGAAGATGCCGCGGCTCGACGGCATCGAGGCGGCGAAGCGCATCCTCGACGAGCGGCCGATCCCGATCGTGATGCTCACCGCGTATGGCCAGGAAGAGCTCGTGAATCGCGCCGTCGAGGCCGGCGTCTTCGGCTACCTCGTGAAGCCGTTCCGCGAGCAGGACCTCGTGCCCGCGATCGCGACGGCGCGCGCACGGCACGAAGAGCTCGCCGCCGTGCGCGAAGAGGCGGAGTCGCTCGCCGATGCGCTCGCCGCGCGGAAGGCGATCGAGCGCGCCAAAGGCCTCCTGATCGAGAAGGAGGGCCTCAGCGAGGCCGACGCATTCGCGCGACTGCGCAAGGCGAGCCAGCTCTCCGGCAGGCCGCTGAAGGTGATCGCCGAAGCGGTGATCGCTACGCTCGCACCGGAATGACGCACACGCTCACACCACCCAGGACGCGGCCTCGGCGCACCGGCGGATCCGGCACCGGGGACGCGTGGCGTGTGATCGTCCTGAACGACGACCACAACACCTTCGAGGGCGTCGCGTTCGCGCTCGCGCAGACGATTCCCGGGGTCGACTACGACAAGGGCATGGCGCTCGCGAACCGCATCCACTCCTCCGGCCAGGCGATCGTCTGGTCGGGCCACCGCGAGCCGGCCGAGCTCTACCACGACCAGCTCGAGGGCCATGGCCTCACGCTCGCGCCGCTTGAACGCTGACGAGGGCATTCGCCGCGTCTTCGACGCATTCACCGGCGGCGATCCGCGCGCGCTCTTCGAGGTGATCGCCGAGGACGCCGTGTGGACCGTCAACGGAACGGTTCCCGTGGCGCAGGTCTACAGCGGCCGCCCGCGCATCTTCGAGCTTTTCCGCGAGACGCGCAGACTCACCGGAGGGACGTACCTGAGCACGCTCCGCTGGCTGCTCGCCGACGACGAGCACGCCGTCGTCGTCTACCGCGCCCAGGGCACGCGACTCGGGCGGACACTCGACATCGACCAGGTTCTGCTGATCGACCACACGGACGGGATCTGGCGCGCGATCACGGCGATCCCGTCCGACCCGCCCGCGTTCGAAGCGTTCTGGCGCGCGTGAGAACCTCTAAGACTGGGCCTGCTCGAACATCGACTCCCACCGCTTCAGGAGCGCCTCGAGGTCCTCGCGCGCCGCGCGGTGCTCGCCCGCGAGCTGCACGTCGCCCCAGTCGTCGGCAAGCCTCTGCTCGACCTCCGCGAGCCGCGCCTCTGCGCGCGCGACCTCCTGCTCGACGAGCTCGAGCGGGCTCGGCTTCGCCCTCGCGGCCCGCTTCGGCTTCTCGCGCTTCGGCTTCGGCGCCGGCGGAGCCGTGGCCGGCGGCTCGGCGTCCTGCGCGCGCACGTAGTCGGCCCAGCCGCCGGGGTAGGAGACGATTGCCTTCGACTCGACCGCGAGGAGCCTCGTCGCGACGGCGTCAAGGAGCGCCCGGTCGTGCGAGACGAGCAGCACCGTGCCGGGAAACGCCTCGAGCGCAGCCTCGAGCGCCTCGCGCGACTCGAGGTCGAGATGGTTCGTCGGCTCGTCGAGCACGAGGAAGTTCGCGCCGGACGCGACCGTGATTGCGAGCGCGAGCCGGCGGCGCTCGCCGCCGGAGAGCACGACGACCGGCTTCTCGTGCTCGTCCCAGCCGGAGAAGAGGAAGCGCCCGAGGAGCGACTGCGCCTCGGGACGCTTGAGGCCCGTGCCCGACATCGCGGCGTCGAGGACGGATCCGCGCTCGTCCAGCTCCGCCTCGTGCTGCGAGAAGTACGCCGGCACGACGCCGTGGCCGAGCCGGTCCCTCCCGCCCGCGGCGTCGCGCCGGCCGAGGATCGTCTCGAGCAGGGTCGTCTTCCCGGACCCGTTCGGGCCGACAAGGGCGATGTGCTCGCCGCGCTCGATCGCGAACGACGCGCCGTCGAGCAGATCCTTGTCGCCGGCACGCACGACGAGGTCCTCCGCGACGACGACGTCCCGTCCGGAGCGCGGCGGCTTCAAGAACTCGAACCCGAGCGTGCGCTTGCGCGCGTCCGGCGCGTGCACGCGAACTGCCTCGATGCGCTTGATCTGCTTCAGCTTCGACTGCGCCTGCCGCGCCAGGCTCTTCTTGTACCGGAAGCGCTCGACGAAGCGCTCGAGCCGTGCGATCTGCTCCGCCTGCCGCGTCGCCGTCCTCGTCTGGTGGATCGCCCGCGCTGCCTGCTCACGCCGCCAGACGTGCCACGCGCCGGGGAAGTAGAACGACCGGCCGCCCTCGAGCTCGAGCACCGCCGTCGTCACGGCTTCGAGGAACCAGCGGTCGTGTGCGACGAGGATCACGGCGGCGTCCAGCGTCTTCAGCATCGACTCGAGCCACTCGAGCGACTCGATGTCGAGGTGGTTCGTCGGCTCGTCGAGCAGCAGCAGGTCGGGCTGCGAGGCGAGCGATCGCGCGAGCGACGCACGCGTCAGCTCGCCGCCGGAGAACGTCGCGAGGGGCCGGTCGAGATCGGCGTCGGTGAAGCCGAGCCCGCGCACGAACGACGCGGCGCGGTCGCGCCAGTCGTAGCCGCCCGCGTGCTCGAGGCGGGCCTGCGCGGCCGAGTAGCGGGCGAGCGTCGCGCGGTCATGCTCGCCCGCCGCCATCGCGGCCTCGAGCGTGCGCAGCTCGTCCTCGACCGCCGCGAGGTCCGCGGTTCCCGCGAGCACGTAGTCGCGGAGCGGCGAGCGGCTCTGCGCCGGCGGCCGCTGGTCGTGCAACGCCACCCGCGTCCCCTTCTCGAACGCGAGCTCGCCGCCCTCGATCGAGACCTCGCCCGCGAGTGCGCGGAGCAGCGTGGTCTTGCCCGCCCCGTTCGGCCCGGCGAGCGCGAGCCGGTCCTGGCGCTCGACCTTGAACGAGACGCCGTCGAACAGGAGCCCGCCGGAGAGCTCCTTGCGCAGGGAGGATGCGATGACGACCGCCACGGCACTGAAACTATCTGCCGTGCGC
>JAICTB010000018.1 GCA_025936595.1 Thermoleophilia bacterium
CCTTGGCCGGTGGTTCGAATCCACCCGGGCCCTCTGGCAACCGTGTCCACGCGGCGATTCTCGCGACGAACTCGGAGTCGCCCTCTGCCGCGCTCTCGTTGGCCGCCGGCGCACCAGGTCCCTCAGCTCGACGCTCCGCGAAGCGCTCGCGCAGGATCTTCGCGCCCTTGATGCCGTCCACGGACCACAGGTAAGCGTCGGGACGACGTGACGGAACCGGCCGAACGTCCGGCCGAAACCAGCCGTTCCGAGAAACAGAAGTCCTGACTCCAATGTCCTTGACTGCATGTTTTCCAAGACTTCACGCTCCGCTCCCTGACGTCAATTCGGCTTCCTGGCTCTGCGTGCTCGTGCTGATCGTCTGGGGGATCGTGGCGTTCAGGCGTTCCCGGCAGACGCCCGCGACAGGGTAGAAGCCGCACGCGAGTAGGCTTCCCAGCCGACATGGCTGCGGCCGCTGAGAAGAGGCGCCAAATCCTCGATGCCGCCGTGCGCGTCTTCGCAGCACAGGGCTACCACGCCTCCCGCGTCGGCGACGTGGCGAAGGAGGCCGGCGTCGCCTACGGGCTCGTCTACCACTACTTCGACTCCAAGGAGGCCGTGCTCGAGGCGGTCTTTCGCGAGGCCTGGGGAAGGCTTCTCGCCGCCGTCGCGCTCGCGGAGGAGACGGGCGGGGATGCGGCCGAGCAGCTGGCGCTCGTCGTGCGGATCGTCTTTCGCGCGTGGCGCGACGACCCCGATCTCGTGCGCCTGCTCGTCCGGGAGATCACGCGCAGCCCGCACATCCAGGACGAGCTCGACGAGATCGGGCAGGCGTTCAAGAGCCTGGAGCGGATCGTCGCGCACGGTCAGGCGGAGGGGACGTTCCGGCCCGAGCTCGATCCGCGGCTCTGCGGCTGGATGCTCTACGGCGCGCTCGAGGAGGTGCTGACCGGCTGGGTGCTCGGCCAGCTGCCCGACGACGCGAACGCGGTCGAGGCCGCGGAGCGCGAGGTCGTGCGCACGCTCGTCGACGGCCTGCGACCTGCCTGAGCGAGTAGAGGCGTGATGCGTATTGGGGCGCACGCGGATGGTGCACCCGACACGGCGCGGCTCGGACCGGGTTGAACTCGCCCGTAGCCACCGCTACGGGCTGCGTTCCCCCCGTCCAATCCGCTTGGTCAGGCGCATCCCCGCGCACACCCCAATACGCATCACGCCTCTAGACACGAACACACGTTCGTACTAGCATCGCCGCGTGCAGCTGCGCCTCGATGCCGCCGACCGACTCGTCGAGCTGGTCGAGGAGCGGCGCGGGCCCGTTCCGGCGGACGAGGCCGCGCGCACGGTCCTCAAGCTCGGAAGCGCCGTGCCAGTGGGGCTCGCACGCTCGCTGCTCGACGAGGCGGTGCAGGCGGACGCGCGGCTGCGCTGGTCTGGCGACCTCGTGCGGCTCGCCGACGCGCCCGGCGAGAGCCTGCTGCTCGAGGACGCGACGTTCGTCGTCTTCGACCTCGAGACGACCGGACTTCGTCCGGGCTCGGCGCGGCCGTGCGAATTCGGCGCCGTGCGCGTCCGACGCCTCGAGCTCGAGGAGCGATTCGAGACGCTCGCGAATCCGGGTGCGCGGCTCGCGCCGGCGATCTCCGCGCTGACGGGGCTGCGCGACGAGGAGCTCCGTCGCGCGCCGCCCGTCGGCGCTGCTGTGCGCAGGTTCCTCGCGTTCGCGGGCGACGCTGTGCTCGTCGCGCACAACGCGCGCTTCGACATGGCGTTCCTCGATCACGAGACGGCGCGGCTCACGGGGAGCCGCGTGGTCGCGACCGTCGTCGACACTGTCGGCCTGGCGCGGCGGCTGCTCGGCCGCCAGCCTGCGAACCTCGCTGCGCTCTCCTACCGGTTCGCGACCGACGCGAGGCCGTGCCATCGCGCGCTGCCCGACGCGGAGGCGACCGCCGAGATCCTGCTGTGCCTGATCGGGATGGCGCAGGAACGAGGCGCGCGCACGGTCGCGGACCTCGTCGAGCTCTCTGCGACGAAGCCGCGCCGCGTGCACCGCAAACGGTCGCTCGCGTTCGGTGCGCCGCAGCGGCCGGGCGTCTACCTGTTTCGCGACGTGCACGACCAGGTGCTGTACGTCGGCCGGGCGCGCGACCTGCGCGCGCGTTTGCGCTCCTACTTCCGTTCGGAGCGGCAACGGCCCGCTGTCGAGGCTGCACTCGCAGCGCTCGCCCGCGTCGAGTGGCGCGTCCGCGGCTCGGAGCTCGAGTCGGCACTCGAGGAGCTGCGCCTGATCCGCGAGCTGCGCCCGCCGGCGAATGCCCGGTCGGCGCGACCCGACCGCCACCTCTATCTGCGCCGTAGAGGCGACAGCGTCGTCTGCTCGTCGCAGCCGAACGAACTCGGCCCGCTGACGAGTCGCAAGCGTGCGCAGCTCGCGGCACGCGCGTTGCAGGGCGTCGAGTGGGAGACGCTCGACGACGCAATGCCGAAACTGCGCGCGAAGCTGAAGCGGCTCGCTCTCGACCTGCGCTTCGAGGACGCGGCGCGCCTCCGCGACAGGATCGACGCACTGGAGGAGGCGGCCCGAGAGATCCGGCGGATGCAGCAGCTGCGACAGATGGGCGTCTGCCTCGTTGTCCCCGGAGAGCGTGAGGGATCGAAGCGCGCGTTCTTCGTCGCCAAAGGGCAGGTCGTGTGCGCGCGGCCCTATCTCGGTCAACACGGTGTCGAATGGCAGGCCGGCCTCGCAGCCGTCGAGCGGGCAGAGCCGACGCTCGCGCCCGAGGCCGCCGACGAGCTGCGACTCGTTGCCTCGTTCATCCGGCGGCCGCCGCCCGAGCTCGAGGTCGTGCGGTTGGCACACTTGGTGGATGGACGCGCTGCGTGATCAGGCGCTCGGCGAAGGATGGAGGAAGCTCGTCGCCGACGGCGTTACGGCGACACCCGTCAGCCTGCGGCGCGGGCCTGCGGTGAAGGTGGTCGACGGACCGCGGACGGAGACGGTCCCGCGGGAGGAGTGGCCGGCACGGCTCGAGGGATTGCTCGCGGCCGCGACGAACGTTCACCTCCTCGCGCCGGACGGCGACGTGCACGCGCGGCGCACGAAGAAGGGCAAGTGGCTCGTCTCGCGCGGGAAGGCGTCGTCGCCCACGGCGCCGCAGCAGGGACACGACCGCGTGCGCCGGCATCCGCTCCCCGCCGATCATCCGCTCTTCCGTGCGACGAAGATCTCGCGCGACAAGGAGCGCCAGGTTCAGCACTACATCGAGCTACTGCGACCGCTGCAGCTCTGGGAGCGCGAGCGGATCCGCGTCGTCGACGCGGGCTGCGGCAAGGCGTACATGAGCCTCGCGCTCGTCGCGTACGGCCGCGAGAACGGGACGCGCGTCGAGCTCGTCGGCCTCGATTCCAACGCGGGCGTGATCGAGACCGTGCGCGGCGTCGCCGAGACCCTGGGCTACGACGAGACGAGCTTCGAGGCGACGACGATCGCGGACTACGATTCGAGCGAGCCGATCGACCTGCTTGTCTCGCTGCACGCGTGCGACACCGCCACGGACGACGCGATCGCAGCCGGTGTCCGGTTCGGAGCGGAGGCGATCGTCGTCGCCCCCTGCTGCCACCACGAGCTCGCAGCGCAGATCGCGCAGCACGAGAAGGACGCGCTTCTGCGCCACGGGTTGCTGCTCGGGCGGCAGGCCGATCTCGTCACGGACGCTCTGCGCGCGGCCGCGCTCGAGATGCTCGGCTATCGCGTGGACGTGATCGAGTTCGTCGCCGCCGAGCACACGGCGAAGAACGTGATGCTGCGCGCCGAGCGGGCGCCCTCGCAGTCGCGCGCCGCACGCGCCGCGGCCGAGTATCGGGAGCTTCGCGAGCGGTTCGGCGTGCAGCCCGCGATCGGCCGGCTGCTCGACCTGCCCGTAACCGCCGAGCGCTGAAGTTCGTTCTTCCCCTACGAGAAAGGGGGAACGGCAATGGGAATTCTTTGGATCATCCTGATCGTCATCCTGGTGCTCGCGCTGCTCGGCTTTTTCTCGCGCGGCGTCTGGTAGGCGCTGACTAGGACATAAGGGCACGTCTGATAGGTCGTCCCGCTCAGGCGGGGCGGCCTTTCGTGCGCTAGAACGGACGTGTGGAAACCGCACGTGAGCTGGCGCGGTACGACCGCGCAGCGGCCCTGCCACGGCTCGGTGGCATGGCACGCCCGGACGGGGTCGTGATCGTCAGCGAGCGCTACTGGGCCTTCGCGGGGAGCGACGGGTCGCTGCGCGAGGGCGAGATGCCGCGCGTGCCGGAGCTGCTCCACCGCCTGCCTCTCGCGCGCGGCCTCACGAGGCTCGCGGCGTCGCTCTCGCCGCTCTTTCGCCGCTCGGGCGTCACGCCGCGGCGCGAGCGCTACCTGATCCTCCTCGCCGTCCTCGCGCCGCTCGGGCTCGCCGTCGCCGGTGGTCCCTGGTCGAACCTCGCTGGCGCGCTCCTGTCGGTCGCGCTGCTCGCGACAATCCTCCGCGGTCGCGCGCTGAACCTCCACGGCGCCGAGCACCGCGCGATCGCGGCGGCCGAGCAGCGCCGGCTCGCGGCGAGCTGGTCCGGCGCCGCCCGGCCCTCGCGCTTCTCGCCGCGCTGCGGCACGAACTTCGCGGCGCTCGCGCTCCCCGTCACCTATCTCGCAGATCGCGTCGTGCCGCTCGCGGCCGCGTTCTGGTCGCCGCTCGTCGTGCTCGTCCTCTCACTCGCGCTGACGATGGAGCTGTGGCGGCTCGTGCAGAGCTCGTCGCACCGGTTCTGGCATCTCTTCCTGCTCCCGGGGCTCGGCCTGCAGCGCCTGACGACGCGGGAGCCGCGCCTGGAGGAGACGCAGGTCGCACTCCGCGCCGTGGCGGCGGTATTGGCGCGCGAGCTAGGATCTGCGGCATGAACGAGATCGGGACGATGCGCGTCAAGAGCGGGCTCGCCGAGATGCTCAAGGGCGGCGTGATCATGGACGTCGTCGACGCAGAGCAGGCGAAGATCGCGGAGGACGCAGGCGCATGCGCCGTCATGGCGCTCGAGCGCGTTCCTGCGGACATCCGCCGCGACGGCGGGGTTGCGCGCATGTCCGACCCCGACATGGTGCGCGGCATCCAGGAGGCCGTCACGATCCCGGTCATGGCCAAATGCCGCATCGGCCACTTCGCCGAGGCGCAGATCCTGCAGGCGCTCGAGATCGACTACATCGACGAGTCCGAGGTGCTGACGCCCGCCGACCTCGAGCATCACGTCGACAAGTGGCAGTTCACCGTCCCGTTCGTCTGCGGCTGCACGAATCTCGGCGAGGCGCTCCGCCGGATCGCCGAGGGCGCCGCGATGATCCGCACGAAGGGCGAGGCGGGTACGGGCGACATCGTCAATGCCGTCACGCACATGCGGGCGGTCTTCGGCGGGATCCGCCGGCTACAGTCCCTGCGCAGCGAGGAGCTCTTCGCCGAGGCCAAGAACCTGCAGGCGCCGTACGAGCTCGTGCGGTGGGTCGCGGAGAACGGCCGCCTGCCGGTCGTCACGTTCACCGCGGGCGGTATTGCGACACCCGCCGATGCGTCGCTCTGCATGCAGCTCGGCGCGGACGGCGTGTTCGTCGGCTCCGGGATCTTCAAGTCGGGTAACCCGTCGGACCGTGCGCGCGCGATCGTCGAGGCGACGACGCACTACCTGGACGCGGACGTGCTCGCACGCGTCTCGGCCGGCCTCGGCGAGGCGATGGTCGGCATCTCGACGCAGTCGCTCGACCCGAGCGAGCTGCTCGAACGCCGCGGCTGGTAGATCACTCAGCCCGTCTGGACCGCGCCGAGGTAGACGAGCACCTGCGCGTTCTGCGGCGCCTTGCCGCCGCCGACCGGTGACTGCTGCACGATCTCGCCCGCCTGCGCGTGCGAGCTGACCGGATAGCGCAGGTAGATGAGGCGCAGGTGCGACGCCTGCAGCGTCGCCACCGCGTCCTTCAGCGTCTTTCCGATCACCGACGGAACGGCCTCGAGCGGGTTCTCGTGCGGGCCGCGTGAGAGGTTCAGCTGGACGTGCGAGTGGAAGGGCATCGTCGTTCCCGACGGCTTCGCCTGTTGCACGACGGTGCCGAGCGTCTGCTCGGAGGGAACGAAGACAAGGCTCGCGAGGATGCCCGCGCTGCCGAGGGACTCGACCGCCGAGGCCTCGGGTTGTCCCTCGACATCCGGCATCGTCGAGCTCGCCGGCTGAGGCGGCGGCGCGGTCGTGGTGGGAGCGGTCGTCGGAGCCGTCGTCGTTGTCGGTGACGTTGTTGTCGTCGGTGACGTTGTCGTCGGAGTCGTCGCCGGCTTCGCTTTCGGCTTGGCCTTGTCAACGACGATCGTCACGCGCGTCTCTTTCTCGAGGCTCGTCGCCTCGTCGGGCTTCTGGTCGATCACGACGCCCGTCGGCTTCTTCGACGGGCGGTGCACCTCCCTCGCGCGCAAGCCCACCTGACCGAGGCGGATCAGCGCGCGATCTTCCTTCAAGCCGATCAGGCGAGGCATCAGGACCTTGGCGACCGTCGTCGGGCCTGTCGTCACCACAACCGTCGTCGTGGGAGCCGGAGCGTTGTCGTTGCCGCGGTGGGTGAGCAGCCAAACGAGCAGCACGCCGACCCCGACGAGCAGGATGGCACCGAGCGCGAGCAGCATGCCGGCGCCGACGCGCCGGTCCGGCGGGCCGGCGGGAGGCGCGGGCGGAGGGGGCGGCGGCGGGGCGCCGACGAGCGTGTCGCGGTCGGGCGTCGGCCAGGTATCGGTCGGTTCTTCCAAGGCGCTCAGGAGTGGAACGCCGGTTTGGCCGTTGCGGGTGCGCTATGCCCAGGCCGCCGTGCGCGATCCCGGGCGCCGCCCTGGTGCGGCAGCGAAGCCCGAGTGGGTTCTCATGGTGCGGCGGCATTCGGCTCATGCCAGACGTTCTCGAACGTGCCGAAGCGGAGCTCCTGGATGTAGTAGAAGCGCGACTCGTCGCTGCGGCGCAGGTACTCCGCCTGGTGCTCTGCAAGGAACGCGTTGTACGCGTCGATCGAGTCCCAGCGGTCGATCACGACGTACCGGTCGGGCTCCTCGAGATCGCGCAGCAGCTCGGTGCCGATGTAGCCCGCGCCCTGCCGGAAGAACTGCGCCCAGTCGCCGTCCGGCCCGTACGCCTGCTCGAACTCCTCTGGCTCGCGTGCGTCGTAGCGGAAGACGAGCGCGATCACCGCAGGCCGCCGCGCTCGTGGTGCGCCTTGAAGAAGTTCTCGCTCCCAGCCGTGGCCATTGCGGCCGACGCACTGATCTCGAGCGAGAGCGCAGCTGCCGCGACGATCTGGGCGAAGCGGTAGACCTTGCCGGGACCGGCGCAGCCGATCGAGGCGAGCCATTCGCGCGCCGACGGCAGCGTCGTCCCACCGCCGACCGTCCCGACTTCCAGGCCGCCGAAGCGGATCGACGCCTGGAGCCCACCTGCGACGCGCCGAGCGGTGCCGTGCGCCATCGAGCTCGTGCCGACCATGCCGAGATCCTGGCCGGTTGCCGCGAAGACCGCGGCCACGGCGGAAGCCGGCGTGAAGGCAACCGACTGCATGCCGCTCGCGATCGACCCGTGCGTGCCGGCCCAGGAGAGCGACTCGAGATCCTCCGCAGTGGTGCGCAGGACGCGGCCGATCTGCTCGTCGGAGAGAAACGCCTCGGCGAGAACGGTCTTGCCGTGACCCGACTGGAAGTACTCGGCCGACGGCTTCTTGTCGCCGCCCATGTTCGCCTCGAGGATCGCCCGCTCCGGCTTCGACGGGGCGCGCTGCATCACGTACGCCATGTTCAGCGCGTAGGAGTTGCGCGTCATCATGTTCGGGCCGACGGCGTCCCCGGTCGTCCACTGCCAGAGCACATGGCACATGGAGCCGACCACGTGCGTCTTCGCGCCGCGCAGCTTCGCGCGCTTCGAGAGCGACGCGTCGTCCGACGATTCGAGCCACGCGCACATCGCCGGAAGCTCCGAGTCGACCCAGCGCGCGAGGGCGACTGCGGCCGCCGCGTCCTTGCAGACGAAACACGAGGCGCGCGTGATCCGGTCGTGCAGGACATAGGTGCGGATCGAGCCGGCCGCGAGCGCGCCGCGCGTCATCGAGGCGGTGAGCCCGCCCTCCGTGTGCGCCAGCGGCACGTGCACCGTCTCGGTCGTGCGCGCCCTCTCCTCGACGTCGCCGTCGGCGGAGAGCTCGTATTCACCGAGCTCGATCTGGATCGGCGCCGCGGAGACCGGGATCACTGCGACACCGACGAGCGACTCCGCCGCGCTCGAGAACTGCGCCAGGTCGACCGACGTGACGAGGCCGCCGTCGACGCCCATCGCGGCGCGCCGCTGCTCGACCGAGCTCGCGTCGTTTCTCCGGGGCCAGCGCACGGCGACAGCCTAGAGGCTTGATGCGTATTGGGTTGTGCGCGGATTGCGCCGTGTCAGGCGCACCATCCGCGTGCGCCCTCAAATGCGCATCAGGCCTCTACACTCGCACGAATGACAGCGACACTCATGAAAGGCAAGCCGCTTGCCGAGCGCATCCGCAGCGAGGTCGCCGACGAGGTGGGGCGGATGGGGCACATCGGTCTCGTGACGGTCCTCGTCGGCGACGATCCTGCGTCGGAGGTCTACATCCGGCTCAAGCACAAGGCGGCGACCGAGGCCGGCTTCGACGCCACCGATCTGCGGCTCCCCGCGGCGACGACCGAGGAGGAGCTGCTCGCGAAGCTCGCCGAGCTGAACGAGTCGCCGGAGATCGACGCGATCCTCGTGCAGCTGCCGCTGCCGGGGCAGATCGACGAGGCGAAGGTGATCCGCGCGGTCGCGCCCGCGAAGGACGTCGACGGTTTCCATCCGCTGAACGCGGGCGAGCTCTACCTGGGACGGCCGGCGATCGTCTCGGCGACGCCACGCGGTGTGATGGCCCTCCTCGCCGAGCACAAGGTGGAGCTCGACGGCGCGCGGGCCGTCGTGATCGGGCGAAGTGCGATCGTCGGCAAGCCCGTGATGCACCTGCTCCAGCAGGCGAACGCGACCGTGACGCTCTGCCACTCGCATACGAAGGACCTGCAGCGGCAGACGCTCGACGCGGACGTGATCGTTGCCGCAGTCGGGGTCCCGGCGCTCGTCTCGCCGGACATGGTCCGGGAGCGGGCGGTGGTCGTGGACGTCGGCATGAACCGCACCGATGCCGGCCTCGTCGGCGACGTCGATCCCGGTGCGCTCGAGGTCGCCTCGTTGATGACGCCGGTGCCCGGCGGCGTGGGGCCGATGACGATCGCCTGCCTGCTCGAGAACGCGGTCCGGTGCGCCCGCTACCGGCGGGGCGAGCTTGCATATCCGGGCTGATTCGGTGGTAATGTTGCGCCCCTCCGTCGGTCACGGCGGACTTGTAGTCATCCAGCAAGGAGTAGTCGGTAGTGGCTGAAGGCACGGTCAAGTGGTTCTCGAACGAAAAGGGCTACGGCTTCATCGAGCGTGGAAACGGCGAGGCGGACGTCTTCGTCCATTTCTCCGCGATCGCCGGTGAGGGCTACAAGTCGCTGACCGAGGGTCAGCGCGTCTCGTTCGAAGTCGTGCAGGGCGACAAGGGCCTGCAGGCGGCGAACGTCACGGCGCTCTAGGAAACCCTTTCGGAACCAAGCTCAACTGGAGGCTCCGAGAGGAGCCTCCAGTCGTTAGAAAGGACTGCGTATGGCGGGGATATCGAAAGACGAGGTGCTGCACGTGGCGCGGCTCGCGCGCCTCGAGCTGAGCGAGGACGAGGTCGCGAGGTTCCAGGAGCAGCTCTCCGCGATCCTCGACGCCGTGTCGAAGGTCTCGGAGCTCGACCTGGCCGACGTCCCGCCGACGGCGCACCCGCTCGAGATCGAGAACGCGTGGGCCGAGGACGAGCCGCGCCCGTGCCTGTCGCTCGACGACGTCTTCGCGAACGCGCCCGAACGGGACGATGACTACTTCCGGATGCCGCCGGCATGATCGACGCCCTTCGACTCACCGCGGAGGAGGCGAAGAAGCTGCTCGACGCGCGCGAGATCTCGGGCGCGGAGCTCTTCGCCGCCTACGCGGAGCGGGACGACGACCTGCATGCCTTCCTCTACCGCTGCGACGACCCGGGCGGCGACGGGATCCCGATCGCGCTCAAGGACGTGATCGGCACGAAGGGCGTGCCGACGACCGCCGGCTCGAAG
Source organism: Thermoleophilia bacterium (assembly GCA_025936595.1). Classification (GTDB taxonomy): domain Bacteria; phylum Actinomycetota; class Thermoleophilia; order Gaiellales; family Gaiellaceae; genus PALSA-600. The sequence continues at coordinate 10,200 of JAICTB010000018.1, forward strand.
ATTCTCGAGAGCTATCTGCCCGTCTACGACGCGACCGTGGCGGCGAACTGCAAGCGGCACGGGTTGCGCCTGCTCGGGAAGACCAACACCGACGAGTTCGCGATGGGCTCGTCGACGGAGAACTCTGCATTCGGCCCTTCGCGCAACCCGTGGGACCCGGCGCGCGTGCCGGGCGGCTCGGGCGGCGGCTCGGCTGCGGCGGTCTCGGGCGGGCTCGCGCCGTGGGCGCTCGGCTCGGACACCGGCGGCTCGATCAAGCAGCCCTCGGCGCTTTGCGGCAACGTCGGGTTGCGCCCCACCTACGGCACCGTGTCGCGCTTCGGCGTCGTGGCGTTCGCCTCGTCACTCGACCAGGTCGGCCCGGTCGCGAAAAACGTGCGCGACTGTGCGTATCTCTACTCGATCATCGCGGGGCGCGACGCGAACGACACGACGACGGTCGAGGTGCCCGAGGTCGAGCTGCCGACGGCGCAGGACCTGAAGGGCATGCGCATCGGGGTGCCGACGGAGATGAACGAGGCTGACGGCATCGAGCCAGGCGTGAGCGCGGCCGTGCGGAAGGCGATCGAGCTCGCGGAGTCGCTCGGCGCCGAAGTGGGCGAGTGCTCGCTGCCGCGTTCCGTCGACTACGGCGTCGCCTGTTACTACCTGGTCGCTCCGGCGGAGGCTTCGTCGAACCTCGCTCGCTACGACGGTGCGCGCTACGGCCTGCGTTCGGACGGCGACGACTTCCGCGAGATGGTGATGGCGACGCGGCACGACGGCCTCGGCGACGAGCCGAAGCGCCGGATCATGATCGGCACCTACGCGCTCTCGTCCGGCTACTACGACGCGTACTACGGCAAGGCGCAGCGCGTGCGCACGATGATCCGGCGCGAGCACGCCGAGGTGTTCGAGAAGTTCGATCTGATCGTCTCGCCGACAAGCCCGACGGTCGCGTTCGCGATCGGCGAGAAGGCCGGCAACCCGCTCGCGATGTACCTGAACGACCTGCTCACGATCCCGTCCTGCATGGCCGGGCTGCCGGGGCTGAACATCCCCTGCGGCCTGTCCGAGGGGCTCCCGGTCGGCCTGCAGTTGATCGGCCCGCAGTTCGCCGAGAACACGCTTTTCCGGGCGGGGCACGCGCTCGAGCAGGCGCTCGGCTTCGACGTCGTCCCGGAGCGCCTGCGATGAGCGAAACGTGGGAGCCCGTGATCGGGCTGGAGATCCACGTCCAGCTGAAGACCGAGACGAAGATGTTCTGTCGCTGCCGCAACGGCTTCGGCGGCGGGCCGAACACGCAGACGTGCCCCGTCTGCCTCGCGTTCCCGGGAGCCCTGCCGGTGCCGAACCGGCGCGCCATCGAGGAGGCGATCAAGCTCGGGCTCGCGCTCGACTGCACGATCGCGGCGCGCGCGGTCTTCCACCGCAAGAACTACTTCTACCCGGACAATCCGAAGGCGTACCAGATCAGCCAGTACGACGAGCCGCTCTGCTCGAATGGCCGGCTCGCGGTGCCGACGGCGGACGGCGACGTGACGATCGGGATCACGCGCGCCCATCTCGAGGAGGACGCGGCGAAGAACGTGCATGTCGCCGCATCGGGGCGTCTGCACGGCGCGACCGCGACGCTCGTCGACTTCAACCGCTGCGGTACGCCGCTCATCGAGATCGTCACCGAGCCGGACATCCACGACGCCGACACGGCGAAGCGCTTCCTGCAGCTTCTCCGGCAGACGGTCGTCGAGCTCGACCTGTCGGACGCCGAGCTCGAGAAGGGCTCGATGCGTTTCGACGTCAACGTCTCGGTGCGCCCCGCCGGCTCGGGTGAGCTCCGCACTCGCACCGAGCTGAAGAACATGAACTCGTTCAACTTCGCGGCAAAGGGGATCGAGAGGGAGATCGCACGCCAGATCGGCATCTACGAAGCGGGCGGCGAGGTGCAGCAGGAGACGCTGCACTTCGTGCCGGGCGAGGAGGACTCGCCGCCGATCCGCTCCAAGGAAGAGGCGCAGGACTACCGCTACTTCCCGGAGCCCGACCTCGTGCCCGTGCATCCGCCCGCGGCTCTCGTCGAGCGGCTGCGCGCCGAGATCGGCGAGCTGCCCGGCGCGCGCATCGGGCGCATCGCGGACACGCTCTCCTTCTACGACGCCGACGTGCTCGTCACCGGCGGGCTCGACCGGCTCTGGTCGGCGCTCGTCGGCGCCGGCGCCGACGCGAAGGAGGCTGCGAACGTGCTCTCGAACCAGTTCGTCGCGGCGGGCGTCGACCCTGGCACGGTGAACGCCGCCGAGCTGGCGAAGCTCGTAGCGGCACGTGCTGAGATCCCGCGTGCAGCGTTCGACGAGGCGCTCTCGAAGGCGGGGGACGCCGGCTTCGCGGCTGGGCCGTACCTCGAGCAGAAGCTCGTCGCGGACGCCGGCGAGCTCGACCCGGTGATCGAGCGGGTCATAGCGGCGAGCCCGGGCCAGGCGGAGCAGTTCCGCAGCGGCAAGGAGGGGCTGCTCGGATTCTTCGTCGGGCAGGTGATGAAGGAGACGGGCGGCAAGGCCGACCCGCGCATCGTGAACGAGCGCGTGCGCGCGAAGCTCAGCGGCACCTGACGGCTGCGTAGAGCAGCAGGGCCGCGAGGGCGAAGCAGAGTGCCGCGGCGGCGACCGCTGTCTGCGTCAACGCCGAGGCGGCCGCGGCGGCGAGCACCGCGCCGACGACGAGCGTGTTCCCGAGCGGCCGGCGGCGCACGGTGGCCGCCGCGACCACGAGCACCGCCAGCGCGCCGAGAGAGCTACCCGCGATCGCAAGAACGCGCGGCAGTGCATCGACGTGATCCTGCGCGTGCGGCACGTGTGTCGTCGCGAACGTGCCGTGCACGGGCATCGCGACGGCGACGCCGACCGCGAGCCCGGTGTAGACGAGGCCGAGCGGTCCCGCCCAGCGCCGGCCCCAGAGTTGCAGCGAGCCGACGCCCAGCAGCGGCGCCGAGAGCAGGGCGCCGGCGAGATAGTAGACGCGGAAGGTGCGCGCGTCCCAGCCGTGGGCGGCGCCCCAGGCCATCGCCGCCGCAGCGGCGGCGAACGCGAGTAGGCCGCCTGCCCACGCGAGCCGGCGGACCCGCGCGAGAAGCCCCGCCAGGCGCAGCGAGAGCAATGCGGCGGCGAATGACAGGAGCACGTTCACGGCGACAGTGTGCTCACATAGGCTGACGCTCGTGGAGAAGCGCTACCTCTTCACTCCGGGCCCGACGCCGGTGCCGCCCGAGGTGCTCGCCGCGGCGGCGGAGCCGATGGTGCATCACCGCGGCGCCGACTTTCGCGAGGTGTACGCGCGCACGCTGGGTCGGCTGAAGGAGGTCTTCCGCACGGAGTCGGACGTGCTCCTCTTCACGGCGTCGGGGAGCGGCGCGATGGAGTCGGCGGTTGCGAACCTCTGCGCGCCGGGAGAGCGCGTCGTGGTCGTCAGCCACGGCGCATTCGGGGAGCGGTGGGTCGCGATCTGCGAGCAACACGGGCTGGACGTGGAGGCGGTTCGCTACGAGTGGGGTGAGGCGCCGGACGCGGACGAGGTTGGAGCGGTCGTGCGGCAATCCGGCGCCGGGGTCGTGCTCTGCCAGCAGTCCGACACGTCGACGGGCGTCGTCGCGGACGTGCGCGCGCTCAAGGCGGCAGTCGGCGCTGCGACGCTCGTCGTCGATGCGATCTCCTCGCTCGGCGCAGTCCCGCTCGAGACCGACGCGTGGGGCATCGACGTCGTCGTCTCGGGCTCGCAGAAGGCGCTGATGTCGCCGCCCGGCCTCGCGATGGCGTCCGTCCCACCACACGTGCTCGAGCGTGCGAAGCCGTCGCGCAGCTTCTACTTCGACTGGCCGAGGAACAAGCGCGCGCAGGACGCCCTCGACGCGGCGTTTACGCCCGCCGTCTCGCTCGTCCGCAGCCTCGACGTCGCCCTCGGGCTGATCCTCGACGACGGGCTCGACGCGGCGTTCGTGCGGCACGTGCGCCTCGGGCGCGCCGCGCGTGCGGGGGTGAAGGCGATGGGGCTGGAGCTGTTCTCGCCGGACGACGATTCGGCGGCGGTCGTGACCGCCGCGCGCGTGCCGGAGGGAGTCGACGGCACCGCGCTCCTTGCGCACCTGCGCGAGGCGCACGGCGTGACGCTCGCGCCGGGACACGCGCACCTGAAGGGCAAGATCTTCCGGATCGGCCACATCGGCTGGTTCGACGTCTTCGACATCGCGAGCGCGCTGGCGGCGATCGAGCTGTCGCTCACGGAGCTCGGTGCGCACATCGAGCGCGGCGTTGCGGTCGCGCGGGTGTTCGAGGCGTTCGAGACCAAAGTCACGGTATGAAGATCCTCATCCGCGAGCCGATCGCGGATGCCGGGCTCGAGCTTCTGCGAGCATCGTTCGACGTGGTCGTCGACCCCGAGTCGCCGCTCGAGGAGATCGTCGGCGACTACGACGCGCTCGTCGTGCGGTCGGCGACGAAGGTGACGGCGGACGTAATCGCGCGCGCAGACCGGCTGAAGGTGATCGGCCGCGCCGGCGTCGGCGTCGACAACGTTGACGTCGAAGCCGCCACGCGCCGTGGAATCGTCGTCGCGAACGCGCCCGAGTCGAACGTCGTCTCGGCGGCGGAGCACACGATCGGCCTCCTCGTCGCGCTCGCGCGGAACATCCCCCAGGCGCACGCCGCACTCATCGCGGGCCGCTGGGAGCGCTCGAAGTGGGGCGGCGTCGAGCTTGCCGACAAGACGCTCGGCGTCCTCGGGTTCGGCCGCATCGGCCGGCAGGTCGCGCGGCGTGCGCTCGGCCTGCAGATGAACGTCGTCGCCTTCGACCCGTTTGTGTCGGCGGAGCGCTTTCGCGAGCTAGGCGCCGAGAGCGCGAGCTTCGACGAGGTGCTCGCGCGGTCCGACTTCCTGACGCTGCACCTTCCGCTGACCGACGAGACGCGTGGCGCGATCGATGCCGCCGCGATCGGGAAGATGCCCGACGGCGTTCGCATCGTCAACGCGGCGCGCGGAGAGCTCCTGGATGTCCCCGCGCTGATCGAGGCGCTCGAATCGGGCAAGGTCGCGGGAGCGGCCGTCGACGTTTTTCCGGAGGAGCCGTACGACGGGCCGCTGCTCACCGCGCCGAACGTGGTCGTCACGCCGCACCTCGCGGCCTCGACGGGTGAGGCGCAGGACCGGGCGGGTGTGATCGTCGCCGAGCAGGTCGCGGCGGCGTTGCAGGGCGGGCTCGTGACGAACGCCGTCAACATCCCGGCGGTCGGCGCCGACGACCTGCAGGTGCTCGGGCCGTTCGTGCCGCTCGCGGCCAAGCTGGGGCGGCTGGCGATGGAGATCGCGGGCCGCGACGTGCGCACGATCACGGTCGAGGTGTACGGCGAGCTCGCCGAGTACGACACGCGCCTGCTCACCGTCGCCGCGCTGAACGGCGCCTTCCAGGGTGGCACGGAGAAGCCTGTCAACTACGTCAACGCCCCCGTCATCGCCGCGGATCGCGGCATCGAGGTGGTAGAGGAGCGGCGGCGCGCGGCTCGCGACTACACGAACCTCGTCGCGGTCTCTGTCGACGCGGTGCGCGTCGCCGGCACGACGATCGGAAAGGACGCGCGGCAGTTCCTCGTCTCGGCGCTCGGCTTCGAGCTCGAGATGGAGCTCGCGCCGCGCATGGCGCTTCTTCAGTATGACGACGTTCCAGGTGTGATCGGCCGCGTCGGCATGCTCTTCGGGGCCGCCGGCGTGAACATCGCGAACATGACGGTCTCCCGGAACCGGGAGGGCGGCAAGGCGCTGATGGCGCTCTCGATCGACACCGTCGCTCCGCCCGAGCTCGCCGCCGAGCTGCGCGAGGGGATGGACGCAGCGCA
>JAICTB010000135.1 GCA_025936595.1 Thermoleophilia bacterium
AGCTGGTCAGGCCTCCGGCGAAGAAGACGCGGAGGCTGTTCACGCGAGCTTGAGGGTCGCGCGGTCGCGGGCCAGGTGCTCGAAGAACGCGAGGCACGGGATCGCGATCAGGATGTAGACGGCGCTCAGGCCGAAGCACACTCCGATGTCGGGCCAGGGCGCCTGCGCGGACGCGGCCTCTCGCAGCGCACGGAAGCCCCACGTCGGCGCGAGCAGCCACGACACCGGTCGCAGCCAGCCCGGCAGGACCGAGAAGGGCAAGATCAGCCCGCACGCGATGTAGACCGGGTACTGCAGGCTGATGCCGAAGTAGAACGCCGCCCGGTAGAGAACGAAGGTCGATGCTGCGATCAGCCCGAGCGTGCCGATCGCGAGGATGCACCCCACGGCGGCGGCGAAGAACGCAACCCAATCGTCGATCAGGAACGGGATCCCGAAGACAAGTCGCCCCCACAGCAGGGTGAGCACGAGCCCGTAGACGCCGAAGACCGCGCGCGCGATCATCACCGGGCTGATCAGCACCACGAGCGGCGTCGGCGCGCCGACAACGAGCTCCAGCGTGCCCTGCTCGCGCTGGGTGTCGAGTGCGAAGCCGGCGCCGAGAATCACCCAGCCCCACATGATCATCACCGCCGCCCCGAGCGCGGCGGTGAAGAGCGTGCGCTCTCCCGTCTCGTGCCCGAGCAGAAGGAATGCGATCGATGCGAACACGAGCGGCCAGACGAGCATTCCGACCATGTCGAACGGCGAGCGGATCAGCTGCAGCAGATCGACGCGCAGGCCGCTCATGAACGCGCGGATCACGGCTCGCTCACAAGCTGCACGTACGCGTCCTCCAACGTCGGCTCACGCGCGGTCACGCTCGTCACCTGCGCGTCCGAAAGCGTGCCGAGGAGCGGCTGGATGAGCGCGACCCCGCGCGCCGACTGAACGGACAGCACCTGCATCTGATCCTCGGCCTCCACCGCGAGCGAGTCGACACCGTCCAACGACCGGACCGCCTCGAGCGAAGCCTCGCTGACGTTGAAGGCAACCACCTCGATCACTGTCCGGTCCCGCACTCCCGCCTTCAGTGAGCCGGGCGTGCCCTCGGCGACGATGCGGCCCTTGTTGATCACGGCCACCCGGCCGCAGAGCTCGTCCGCCTCGAACATGTAATGCGTCGTCAGCAGGATCGTCTTGCCGTTGTCGCGCAACGCCGCAACCGTCTCGCGCAGCTCACGCGCCCCGACCGGGTCGAGGCCGATCGTCGGCTCGTCCAGGAAGATCACCGGCGGGTCATGCAGGAGGCCGCGGGCGATGTGCAACCGCTGGCGCATCCCGCGCGAGTACGTCTCGACCCGGTCGCGCTCACGCCCGGTGAGCCCGACCAGCTCGAGCAACTCGGCGATGCGCTTTCCCTTCTGACGCGCGGGCACCCGGTAGACGTCGGCGAAGTACCGCAAGTTGTCGAGCGCCGAGAGCCGATCGTACAGTCCGCGGTCGCCGCCGAACACGTACCCGACCCGTGACCGCACCTCGTTCGGCTGCCGCACCGGGTCGAACCCCAGGACGCGCACCGACCCCGAGGTCGGCAGGAGCAGCGTCGTCAGGATCTTGATCGACGTCGTCTTCCCCGCGCCGTTCGGGCCCAACAACCCGAACAGCTCACCCGGCTCGACGGAGAAGCTCACATCGCGCAGCGCATCGACAACGGCCACGCGCCGGCGAAACGCTCCTTGCCGCGACCGGAACGTCCTCGAAACGGAAGCCATCTCGATCGCGGGCACTCGGCCACTGTAGAACCGCGCGCTGCGGCGCGCCACGAACGCTCGAGCGTCGCTACCAGTACACCTCGGAAGGTCGGATCTCGACGGCGCCGCCGTACCGCGCGGCCGGGACGCGAGCGGCCACCTCGATCGCCGCATCGAGGTCGTCCGCCTCGAGAATGAACAAGCCACCGACGGACTCCTTCAGGCCGACGACGGGACCGTCGGTCGTGAGAACCTTGCCGCCCTCGACGCGGACCGTTGTCGCGTTCTGCGGCAGACCCATCGGAGGTCCCGGAGTGGCGCCCGGTGCCTGATTGATCGCTTCGTAGTCGGCGTAGACCTGCTTCTGCTCTTCCTCGGGAAGCGCCCCCTGTCGCTCGAGCGCGTCGCCCTGGTAGATCAGCATGACGTACTTCATCCTCGCTCCCTTCTCGGTTTCGCTACGTCGGTCCATCTATAGCGACCGCGTGAGGCGTCGTCGTAGGATGCGCACATGACGGTGCCGCTCCGGCATCGAACGCGCAGGCTCCCCGCCGTGCTCGGGGTCGCGCTGCTCACCGGCCTGAGCGGGGGAGCGAGCATGGCCGCGCCGCCTGCTCCGGGCCGCGTCGAGATCGCCGCGGCGTTCGCTCACTTCTTCGGACCGTCCGTGCCGGCGGCTGTGGTCGATGCGTCCGTGGAGGCCGGAGCCGCACCGCTGGCGGCAGCTCTTCGGAACGCTGCGACCGTCTGGCTCGACGGGTTCGAGCGGAGTGGTGCGCGTCTGTCGGTGCAGGTGGGAGCGATCGGATCAATCGATGCGCGCGTCGCGCGCGTCGAGTTCACCGTCCGGGTTCGCGGTGGCTATGGCCCGTACGCACAGCGGTTCATGGGCGCCGCTGTACGAAGCGGCGGCGCCTGGCGGGTCGGATGGACGACGGCATGCTTCGTCGTCGAGACCTATCACGTGTCGTGTCCGCGCCCGCCGGCCCACATACGCCGACTGCCGCTGCCGGAGGCGCAGCTCCCGGCTCGCTTCGCACACCCGACAGCGCTGGGCTTGATCCGGCCGGAGGCGCTTGCCGTCGCGTCGGACGGCTCGCTGGTGATCGTCGACGCCTTGCGCAACCAGGTTCTGCGACGCTCCCCCGACGGCCGCCTCCACGTTCTCGCAGGAACGGGCGAGCACGGATTCGCGGGCGACGGCGGGCAGGCAGTCGACGCCGAGCTGTCCGATCCCGCCGCGGTCGCCGTCGCGCCGAACGGCAGCGCGTATGTAGCCGACACCGGGAACGGGCGCATCCGCGTGATCGCACCGGACGGGACGATCGACTCGCTGCCGGGGCGGTTCACCCGGCCGAGCGGGCTCGCGCTCGCCCGCGACGGCACGCTCTTCGCCGCCACGGATAGCTCGGTCGTGCAGATTCGCCCCGACGGGACACGGACGGTGCTCGTCACCGGAGGCGGACGCTTCCACGAGATCGTTGTCGGCAGCCGGCGCTACGGCGCGTTCGACCCTTCGTATCTCGCGCTCGATTCGAACGGCGATCTGTATGCGTTCTCGTTCGGGACGAAGACGATCTTCGAGTTCTCGAGGACCGGGCGGCCGCTGCATGGCTGGCCGTCCTATGCAAACGGTCTGGCCGAAGCGCCCGACGGGAGCATTGTCGTCGCTGGGCACGGCGCCGCGCTCGCGCGGATCCGCGACGGCCGGATGTCGAGGATCGTCGATCTCGACAAGACGAGGCTCGGGGGCTACTCGAAGCCGGGCAGCTTCCAGCCCGACGGCATCGCCGTCGCGAAGGACGGCACGATCTACGCCGACACGTTCGTCGGCAACGGTTCGACGAACCAGACGGCGCTCGCCGAGATCGCACCGGACGGGCGCGGGCGATTGCTGCCGACGACGTCACCGCTTGCTCAGACGCTTCCTGTGCGCGGCGCGAGCGGGTTCCCGTTGCGTCTCTACCCGCAGCCGCACCACGCCCGCAGCGGCAGCGCCCCGAGCGCCTGCCCGTCGCCCCGCGCGCTCCGCCACTTCACGGCGAAGACGCGCGCAGCCGCGATCGGCGCCGCGCAGCGCATCGACGTCGGCCCCCTCTGGGACGGCCTCCGCCTCTCCGACCGGGCCTGGTGGCCGGGCCTCTACGAGAACCAGATCGACGGGCAGTACGAGCAAGGTCTCCACCGGGTGCTCGACGTCGAGCCGGCTACGGCCGACCCGTACGCGGCCGCCGTTGCCCGCGCATGCGGACGTGGGCTGCTCGAGCGCTCATTGGCGGTCACGATCGGGCCCGGCGTCTTCTCCGACCAGGTCAGCCACCTCTACTTCCTCGACCGCGACGGTCACCCCCTCGTGTACTGGCAGCACACCTAACGGTCACTGCTAGGGCGCGGTCAAGGAAACCCCCTCGGCATGGCGTACCCTTAGGAGCCATGGCGAAGGTCCCCACGCCCGGACGGATGCTCGCCCTCGCGCTCGCCGCGACGGCGATAACGGTCGCGGTTGCCGTCTCCGGCTCGGTGTCAGGCTCTGCTGCGACCGGGCCGGCGGTCGTGCGGTTGACGGATCGCCAGATGTCGGACGTTCACCTGGGGCGCGCGGGCCGCGTGGGGAGCGGCGAGGTGGTGCGGCTGCAGTTGTTCGGGAACAACGGCCGGCAGGCGATCGGCAGGGCGGTCATCCTGTGTTGGGGCGTCGAGCAGGGCGTTCGTCAGTGCAGCGGCAGCTACGTGCTGCCCCGCGGAGCGGTCGAGACGGCCGGGCTCGTGCGATCGCGGCTGCTCTATACACAGGCGATCGTCGGCGGAACAGGCGTGTACGACAACGCACGCGGAACGGTCACTGTGACCGCCACGTCCGTGACACCTCGCCGCGAGCTCGTCGTGATGCGGCTGACGGGCTGAGATGGCCGCGGCTGAGCCGCTGCGGCCGTTGATCTTGATCTGCGACGACGAGCCCCCGCTGCGGGAGCTGCAGAAGGCTGTGCTCGGCTCCGGGTATCGGTACGTGGAAGCCGCCAACACGAGTGAAGCCGAGGCGCAGCTCGCAATCGAGCCGCCGGCGCTGATCGTGCTGGACGTCATGCTGCCCGGCAAGAGCGGCCTCGAGTTCCTGCGCGAGCTGCGCGAAAGCAATCACGCGCGCAACATTCCAGTGGTCGTCGTCTCGGCATGGCAGAGTGCGACCGACCAGCAAGCTGCAACCGACGCCGGCGCCGACGCGTTTCTCGGCAAGCCCTTCGATCCCGATGCCTTCGCACGCGTGGTCAGCGATCTCGTTTCGGCGTAGCGTCGTCACGCGCGTGGTCGCGGTCACCGCGCTCGGCGCGGCCGCGATCGCGCTGACGCTCAGCCTGTTCTACCTCGCGACGGCCCGCCTGAGAGCCGCGAATCTCGCCGACCGCCGTGCGACGACGGCAAGCGTCGCCGCCCTCACCCTGCACGACCGGGTAGGCGATCTCTCGGCCGCCCTCGACGCGGTCACACGCGATCCGACCCCCCGCGCGCTCGAGCGCTGGCACGGAGCGGCTCACTCGTGGCAGGAACCGGCGCGCGACCTCGTTCGCGCATCTGTCCCCGCAGGCGGCGAACGAAGCGTGGCGACGCTTCTTCAGGCGCAGATCCGGTCGTACATCTCCGACTACGGCGAGCTGCTGATCAAGATCGCGCGCGTGTCCCGTGCGACCGCCCGCTCATCGGACGCGACGGCCGAAGGCGCCACACGTGTGCGCGCGATCCTCACGAGCACCGATGCACTCGCGCGCAGGACCGCCGAGGACGCAGTCACCCGTAGCGCCGCAGCGGAACGACTCAGCAACGAGGCCACGGCTTCCGGCATCGCCGCCCTCGTCCTGACACCGATCCTCCTCGTCCTGCTCGGCATCTGGCTGGCGCGGACGATCGCGCGGCCGCTGCAGCAGGGCGTCGCCGCGTCCACCGCACTCGCCGCCGGCGACTTCACCGTTCGCCTCGACGACTCGCGCCGCGACGAGTTCGGCCGCCTCGCGTCGGCGTTCAACGAGATGACGACGTCGCTCGCCGCCGCGCGGGAAGAGCTCTTCAACCGCGCGGAGCAACTCGCCGAGGCCGAACGACGCCAGTCCGAGCTGACGAGCATCGTGTCCCACGAAGTACGCACGCCCCTCTCGAGCATCATCGGCTTCACGCGGCTCCTCCTGCAACGAGACTTGCCGGCGGATCAGCGGCGCGAGTACCTCGAGATCGTGGATGCACAGTCGACACGCCTCGCCGAGCTTGTCACCGACTTCCTCGACGTCCGGCTCATCCAGAGCGGGAACTTCAACCTCAGCCACGAGATGCTCGACCTGCACACGCTGCTCGCCGAGCAGGCCGAGCTCGCGGTCGCCGCCGCACCGGACCACGAAATCGTGCTCGCTCTGGACGACGAACCGCTCGTCGTCAGCGGTGACCAGCTCCGCCTGACACAGGTCCTCGCGAACCTTCTCAGCAACGCCGTCAAGTACTC
>JAICTB010000112.1 GCA_025936595.1 Thermoleophilia bacterium
CGCAATGCGTGCTGCCCGGGTCGAAGACTCCGGGGACGAGCGCTGCACCTGCTGTCGTGGCGAGCGCCAACGCAGCCGCCGCGACGAATCCGATGATCACTTTGCGCATAAGTCCTCCTGTGTGCGTTCTCGATACTGCTTTCAAGGTTCGAACGATGCAGTATCGGTCCTCGATCCGATGCCTGTGTAAGCCCTGGGTAAATCGCGGCACGCCGCGCAGCAGAACAGCGAGCCGCAGGCCCGTCGTGCAGGGCGTGCGGCTCGCAGTTCTACGCGGCGGTCCGGGGCGGCTGCCGCTCGGGCCGGGCGCGCTCGAGGCGGGCCTGGCGGCGCGTCTCGAGCTGTATGACCTTGGCCGGCCGCGGCACCCGCCTGGGCGGGGCGGCGACCCGTACGAGGTGGAGGTGCATCTCCGCCTCCTCTCTGGCTCGGAGGGCGCTCGCGGCGCCCTCCTGCTCAGAGAGCGAGAGCGATGCGAGCGAGATCGAAGACCGGCAGCGGTGCCACGCGCCGGAAAAATGGCAGGCTAAAGCCAACGCTTATTGTCGGCGCAGATTTCCAGTGCTTTACCACTGCGGCTGTTCCTCTTTTGTGAGGTATGAGTTTCATCTAACGCTTGTTCAACTGAGCATCACCTTCGATTCCGACGTGATCGACCGCCTTCGGGCACAAAAAAGGCGGCCCAATGGGTCGCCCTCGTCTGGCTTGGTCTGCGGCCGCAGATCTAGGGCGCAGGCCTCCCAGCGGGGGCGAGGACAGGACCGAACAGGCGCGCCTGATCGAAGCCGGACCCGTACGGCAGCACCGAGGCGAGGGGCGTCGCTTCGGCAGGAGAAGTGGAGGGATTGAGTGTCGTCAGCATGTGTCCGATGGTTGTTGCCGCGCGTGAGGATAGATGAAACGTCGGCGATGCGCAAGCGTTTGCGAACGACGATCCAATGCTTGTACGGGAAAACCGTCCGAATAACGTCCAGCAATGACTGCGGTTCCGTGAGCGCGGCCGGCAGGCGCAGCTTCTGGAGCCATCTGCACCGCTGCCGGCCGCATCTCGCTACCGCGGGCCAAACGTGACGCCGGCGCCCTCAGAACTAATGCGCCGGCGTGATGATCGTGTACGCCGTGGCCGTGAATCCGGCCGGCGCACTTGTGTCGGTACAAGCCTGGACCGGCTGATTCCCCGGCTTACGGAAGTCGAGCACAATATTCCCGTCTGCATCGGTGACGTGGAGCCCGAACAGGACCGAAACCGAGGTGCTCGGCTGACCGTCGAAAGTTACGGCGGTGCTCGAGCCGGGCTTCGAGATGATCACGATCGCGTGCCCGCCGCAGAGAATCGTGAATGACTCGGTGAAGTGATTCGTGGGATCGGCGCCGGCGCCGGGCGAGAGAGCCAACGCCCCGAGCGCACCGATCAGGGTCAGCAGACCGAGCGCGTGCCGCATGGTTCGTACCTCCTCGGTTCGAGAATCGACCCGCGCGATCGGCGGGAGGCCCGGGACGATATGCCGACGCCGAGGCTCGGCCATCCGTAATGTGAGCCACCAGTGACAACGGCCTCGCAGGAAGGTGAACGCTTTCTGCAGCGTGCACGCCTCGCATTTGCGCGGGGGAACCGCGCGGCCTGCAGCCGCTTCCTCGACGAGGGCCTCGCGCTCGTGCGGGGATCGGGTCTCGCCGTCGAGGTGGGCCTGCTCGTCCAGCTGGCCCAGCTCACCGCCTGGGAGTACGAACCGGCCGCCATGCAAGCGGCGGCGCTCGAGGCGCTCACCGCCGCGCGAGCTCAGGGTGCGTTTCTCGCCGATGCAGAGTTGATCGCCGGCCAGTCGCTCATGGTCAGCGGCTCGGAGGCCTCGATCGCGCACTTCGCAGCCGCCGCGAGCGCAGCGTCGGCCGCCGGCGACCTCGATCTCGAGCTCGAGGCGCGAGCAGCATCGAGCGGCGCGCTCCACGCGTTCGGCCGTTGCGCGGAGGCGTACGACGCTGCCGAGGTGCTCTGGCGATTAGCCGCTGCAAACGGCAAGAAGCTCTGGGAGCGCCAAGGGGCGTGGCTGTGCGCGCGGATCGACTGGTTGTCCACGGGCGACGTAAATCGCGCGATCCCGGCTCTGCGGGAACGTGCGCGATCAGGATCGATCGGGCTCCACGGCCCGCAGCTCGTGGCCGACCTCGCGCTCGCGCTCGCGGACGCCGGCGAGACGGACGACGCTCGGCGGGTGATCCGCGATGCGCACCGCGCCGCCGATACGCGCTGGACCGCAGGAGTCGCGGCCTTCTACAACGCGGAGATCGAATGGGCCGCGGGGCAACCAGCGCGCGCGCTGGCCGCCGCGGAGGCGGCGCTGGCCGGCGGGATCCCGAATCCTCAGGCGCTTGTCGCGCGGGGCACATGCCAGTGGGCGCGCTTCGAGCTCGGCGAGCAACAGCCGGACCGCGGGCCGCATCAGCCGGCGGTCATTCCGCTCCTCGCCGCGGTGCTCACCGAGGACCGCGCGTTCGCACAGCTTCAGGCCGGCGAGTTCGAGCTGGCCTCAGAGACGTTTGGGGCCGCAGCGGTCGGGTGGCGCGGGAAGATTGCTCGAAACGAGCTCCGCGCGCTGTGGGGGCAGGCGGAGATCACCCGCCGACGTGGAGAGACCAAGAAAGCGGCGGTCGCCCTCCGTGAGCTCGAGTCTCGGTGCGCGGCACTGGGAGAAGCCGCGATTGTTGCGCGTGTACGAGCATCGTTGAGCCGGATCCCGTCGCGGCCCCCGCGCGCGGTCGCCGCCTCGAAGCTCTCAGCGAGAGAACGTGAGGTGCTCCGCCTCGTTCGCACTGGGATGACGACGCCGCAGATGGCCGCGACGTTGCAGCTCTCCGCACGGACGATCGACACCCACGTTCGCGCGGCCATGGCCAAGCTCCATGCATCCACGCGCGTCGAGGCCGCGTCGGTGGCCTCGGATGGTGCGGCGATCGGCTTCGCAGCCGCCGCGCTACTCTCGCCTGACGAACGCGCGCTTGTCCGGTTCCTCGGTGAGGGGAAGAGCGTCACCGAGGCCGCTGTGACGATGCGTGTCTCGCGTCGCACGGCAACCCGCCGCCTGAAAGCCATCCGCCTCCGGCTGGGAGTGGCGAGCAACGCAGAAGCGGCCGCGATCGTGCGGTGATCAAGCGGTCGCTGCGGGCTCCGAAGCGCGGCCGGGCTGAACCACGACCGGTGCGTCCTTGGGAAAGCTCGCGAATCCGAAGAGAACGTCCATGCCCGCGACGCTCGTGCGGCAGGCGGTAGCGGATCGCCTTCACGGAGCCATCCGCGAGCCGCGCGGGTCTCCCGCAGACGCGCGTGCCCTTACCCGCATACCCTTTCGTCCGTGCGCGCCAATCCGGATTTCGCAGTCGAGACCGAGCGCGTCCGGCGGCTGCAGGACCGCGAAGCGCCTCGGTACGACCGGCAGATCGCCGTCTTCGAGCGGCTCCTCTTCGGCGGCGGCCGCGAGTGGGTCTGCGGGCAGGCACGCGGCAACGTGCTGGAGATCGCCGCCGGAACGGCGCGAAACCTCCCCTACTACCCGCACGGTGTGACCGTGACCGGGATCGAGGTCAGCGAGCAGATGCTCGCACTGGGACGGGCACGCGCCCGCGAGCTCGGCCGCGACGTGGACTTGCGCCTCGGCGACGCGCAGGCGCTCGAGCTCGCCGACGAAAGCTTCGACACCGTCGTCTGCACGCTCGGGCTCTGCACCATCCCCGATCCTGCCCGCGCGATCGCCGAGGCGCACCGCGTGCTCCGCCGCGGCGGGCAGCTCCTGCTTCTCGAGCACGTCCGGAGCCCCCGCTTCCCGGTGCGGCTCGTCCAGCGGCTGCTCGAGCCGCTCGCCGTGCGCGCTGCCGGCGACCACCTCACGCGGGAGCCCCTCGACTACCTCGGCGAGATGTTCGAGATCGAGCGCGTCGAACGGTCCAAGCTCGGCCTGGTCGAGCGCGTGGCGGCGCGCAAGCGTCCCGTGCGGCTCAGTAGCTGAGCCGTCGGGGCAAGAGGGATCGCGTCAGCAGCAGCCGGCCGTCTCTGCGGGTTGGGCCACCGGCAGCCCCCTTGCGGCCGGCGTCTCGGTCTTGCGCGCCTTGACGATCGCGCCGTGCATCCCGTCTGCGACCTCGTGCGTGAACTCGACGCTTACGTCCTCGAAGCCCGCGGCCTCGAGACCTGCGACATATTCGCTCCGCGAGAGGGCGCCTGCGATACAGCCGACATAGGAGCCGCGCTCCGCGCGCTCGTCCGGCATGAGGCGATCTTCGGCGACGACGTCGCTGATGCCCACGCGTCCGCCGGGCTTCAGCACGCGCGCAATCTCGGTCAGCACCGACGCCTTGTCGGTCGACAGGTTGATCACGCAGTTGGAGATCACGACGTCGACCGCGTTCGCGGGAAGCGGAATCTCCTCGATGACGCCCTTCAGGAAGTGGACGTTCGCGACGCTCGCATCAGCCGCGTTCTTCTGCGCCAGCGCGAGCATCTCGTCGGTCATGTCGAGGCC
This sequence comes from Thermoleophilia bacterium, assembly GCA_025936595.1. GTDB lineage: Bacteria > Actinomycetota > Thermoleophilia > Gaiellales > Gaiellaceae > PALSA-600. The sequence goes on from JAICTB010000112.1 coordinate 4,515, forward strand.
GTAGGCGACGCCGGTCGGGCCGACGCGCTTCGCGGAGAGGATCACGTCGATTCCGCCCCCCGAGCCGAGGTCGAGCACGGTCTCGCCTTCGCGCAGCTCCGCAACCGCAGTCGGGTTGCCGCAGCCGAGCGATGCAAGCGCCGCCGCCGCGGGGAGCTCGCCCCGCTGCTCGGCCTCGTAGAGCGCTTCGCCGAACTTCGCGCCGTCGCTGCCGCCGTCGGCGCAGCACGAACCGCTCCCACAACCGCAGCCACCGCTTGCTTCTGTCACGGCCAGGGCGGACTCCGCGTAGCGGCGGCGCACCTCCTCGCGCAGTTCATCGGCTGTTGTCGCCATCAGCAGCACACTCCCTTCAGATCGGCGACCGCCGCGAGCTTCTCGACGGCGTCGCGCTTCAACGAGAAATACGCCCACTTGCCGCGCTGCTCGCGCTCGAGCAGTCCCGCCTCGACGAGCTTCTTCAAATGGTGAGAGACCGTGGGCTGAGACAGGGCGAGCGGCTCGTACAGCTCGCATGCGCAGACAGCCTCCCCGCTCGTCGCGAGCAGGTTGACGATCCGCACCCGGGCCGGGTCACCCAGTGTCCTGAAAAGCTCCGCCGTCGCCGTGGCCTCCTCTTCATCCAGCACGGAGGCGCCCAGCGGAGCGCAGCACGCGATCGCAGAGTCGTTCAGCCGGAGAGACGTCATATCGATGAGCATCAATATATCGATGCTCATCGATTTGTCAAGCGGCGGGCGCGGTACGGCGCAGCGACGACCTACGGATTCACTGGCTCATCTCGGACACCGAGCCGCTCGCGGGGATGGTGAGGCCGGGAACCAGATCGGGGGCGGCGAGCAGGAGCGCGCCGAGTGCGAGGAGCATCGCGGCAGTCCCGTAGACCGCGGCGCGCCGCCACGGGAGCGTCTTCTCGATCGCGATCAGGCCGGCGACGATCGCCATCCAGACGACGCTCATGATTCCGAGGGCGAAGAACGACGCCATGAGCGCCCAGCAGCATCCGACGCACCAGCCGCCGTTTGCCAGGCCCATCCGGAGTGCGCCGTACCAGCCGTCGCGCCAGGAGCCGAGCAACAGGCCGAGCGGGCTTCGGCACTTACTCAGACAGACATTCTTGAGCGGCGTCAGCTCGTATGCAGCCGCCGCCAGGAGGGTCGCAGCCGCGAGCCAGCGCCCTGCACGCGTCCAGGTAAGCAGGTCACCGTCGATTCGACCGCCGACCACCGCGAGGCCGAATGCGAACGCTCCCGCGAGGGCCCACGTGACGAGATAGCCCAACACGAAGAGCAGGGGCTCGACGCGGGACCGGGCTCTCATCATGCGGGAGTACAGGGCGACCGTCGGCGAAACCGACGGCAACATCATCGCGGCCATCATCACGACCCAGGTGCCGAGGAACCACCCGATCGCCCCGAGGTCGGTCCACGGGCCGTTGTCCATCCCGCGCATCTGGTCCACGGCCCACCACCATCCCATCCCGGCGAGGGCGAAGAGCAGGGCGATGAGGCCGAGTCGCGTGCGGACCGCGGCGAAGGCAGAGGCGAGGTCCGCGCGACCGCGAAGCTGCTCGGGCGCCGAGTCGATCAAGCGATCAGGCCGCCCAGGAGAACTCGGCGGTCGAGAGACCCGTCTTTCCCTCGTACTCGATGCCGAAGGCGTCGATGCTCGAGCGCCTCGCCTCGGCGATCGTGAGGTCCGACGCGACGGGGTGGAACATGCCCGAGAAGCGCACGGGCTCACCGGTCTCGACGCCGAAGGGAACGATGTCCTCGATCTCGAAATCGATCATGCTCCCGATGCGCACGCTGTGACGAACCCCCTCGTCTCGAACGTCGATTGCTGCTCGCTCGACACCGAGCATTTCTCCGACGAGAGGAGCAAGCGCGGCCATCGGCCCACCGAGTTGCCCGGTGAAGACCTTCACGAGCTTGTCCATCTGCTCGTCCGTCGCATTCTCGTCGACGAAGAGCCCGAGGCGCCAGTTGCCGTCGGTCATGACCTTCGGCGTCTCCGCGATCGCAGCGATCTTGAGCCCGCCGATGTCGGTGCCCTCGACCTCGCCTTCGCGCACGTTGAAGACGAGCGTGACCCGGCAGTAGTCGTACGTCGCGCCGTGGTCGAAGCTGGCATTGCACGGACAGATCAGGTCGCACGAGCAGGTCTCGACGTAGCTTCCTTTGAGACTCCAGGCCATGTCACCCTCCCGTTCGGATGAGACCCCGCGCCCGATTTTCAGGCCTGCGACGAACGACGTCAACCCGCGAGCGCACCGTTCGTCGCCGCTAGTCGATTTCCAACTGCGACCGCTTCAGCACGTATACCCGGCCGATGCGCTCCACAGCGCCGATCCGCTGCAGCTCCCCGAGCGCGATGCTCACCGTCTCGCGCGCGGCGGCGACCGAGTCGGCAAGCAGTTGGTGCGTGAGCGGGAGGTCGAGCCTGACTCCCTCAGGCGTCACGCGCCCGAACTTCCGTGCGAGCTGGACCAGCTTCGACAGCACGCGGTCGCGATGCACGATCTCCCCGAAATGGGAAAGGCTCTCCTCGCGCTCGAGAACGGCGGCGAGGAGCCCGTCGACGATCTCGTCGCCGGCCGCGGGATCGCAGAGCAGCGTGGCGCACATCTCGGCGTCCACGAAGCG
>JAICTB010000017.1 GCA_025936595.1 Thermoleophilia bacterium
ATTGCTTGCTGTGCACGGGGGTGTGGATCTTCTTCGTCGGGTTTCCGAAGGCGACCGCGTCGAACTCGGGGACGGTCTGGCCCTTCGAGACCGTCAGCTTGCCGCACGCGTTCTTCGAGCTCGGATCCTGCGAGTACTTCTTCGCGAGCGTGCACCAGGTCTTGTCGTTCCCGGCCTTGAGCTGCGTGTACACCGACTGGGCGAGCGACTTCGACTTGACGAGGATGTGCCGCACGTCGCGCGACGGCGCCTGCGAGTAGAGCTGCGGATGCGCGATGTAGTACGCGTGCACGTCGCTGTCGGAGACCTTGACGTCACCGGTCACCTTCGCGAAGAGCTTCTCGGAGATCAGCTGCTCACGGATGTCGTTGCGCACCTGCGCGTCGGTGAGCTTCCGTTGCTTCAGCTGCGCCTGGTAGCGCTTCTCGCTGCCGCCGAAGTACTGCTTCTTGATCTGGTCGAGGCGGGTCTGGATCTCGGAGCTGGAGACCTTGATGCCCATCGACTTCGCCTTCGACTCGCGCTCGGCCTGCTGCACGAGGATGCCCACGGCCTGGCTCTTGATCGTCTGATAGGCGGTCGTGCCCTGCTTCGGGAACGCGCGCGGCGGCGTCTGGGCTGCGTAGCTCTCCTTCGCCTGCGTCAGCAGCGCGTCGAAGTCGGGTTTCGTCACGTGCACGCTTCCGACGGCCGCGACGTCGTTCTTGTCGAGGCTCGCACTTCCGCCGCCACCGCACGCTGTAAGGAGCGCCGAGACGGCCAGCAACGGGAGGAAGATCTTGACCATTTTCATAGGAAAGCGCCGGCTAAGCGGCCTGGCGCGCGGCCAGCATAGCACCGACCAAATCCAGTGCTCCCTTGAATTCATCGCCTCTTAACGTCACTTCACGGTTGCCTGTGGAGTAGACAGCGGTCTCCACCTGACCCCGCAGCTCGCGCAGCTCGGCGGAGCCGAGAACGACCGGCCCGACCGACGTCCGGCCGCCTCGGAAGACGAGGTAGTCGGCGCCAAGACGGGCGAGCTTCAGCTTCACCTCCTGGATCGCGAACAGGTTGTCGACCGGCTCCGGCAGCGGCCCGTACCGATCCTCGGTGGCGATTCGCAGCTCGTGCAGCTCGTCCTCGTTCTCGGTCAGGACGATACGGCGATGCAGATCGATCTTCAGCGCCTCCGCGGCGATGTACCCCGCCGGGACGAATGCGTCGACGCGCGCGTCGACGCGCACCGGGCGCGCTGCGAGCCGGCGCTGCCCGGACAGCTCGGCGACAGCCTCGTGCAGCATCTCGACGTAAAGCTCGAACCCGAGCGCGGCGACGTGGCCGGACTGCTCGGCGCCGAGCAGGTCGCCCGCACCGCGGATCTCGAGGTCGCGCATCGCGATCGCGAACCCGGCGCCGAGCTCGGTGTGGTCCGCGAGGGTCGCGAGCCGCGCCCGCGCCTCCGGCGTCAGCTCGTGCGCGTCGGGATAGAAGAGGTACGCGTGGGCGAGCGCGTCGCTGCGGCCGACGCGCCCGCGGATCTGGTAGAGCTGGCTGAGGCCGAGCTGGTCCGCGCGCTCTACGATCAGCGTGTTCGCCTGCGGGATGTCGAGGCCGGACTCGATGATCGTCGTTGAGACGAGCACGTCCGCATCGCCCGCGAGGAACGCGATCATCTTGTCCTCGAGCTCGCGCTCCGCCATCTGGCCGTGCGCGACGATGAAGCGCAGCTTCGGGCACAGCTGCCGCAGCTTCTCCGCCGCCGCCTCGATCGTCTCGACGCGGTTGTGGAGGTAGAACGCCTGGCCGTTCCGCTCGATCTCGCGGTCGAGCGCCTGCTTGATCAGCTCCTCGTCGAATTCGCCGACGAACGTGCGGATCGGCCGGCGGCCCTCGGGCGGTGTCTCGATTACGGAGATGTCGCGTAGCCCCGCGAGCGACATGTGCAGCGTGCGCGGAATCGGCGTCGCGCTCATGGCGAGCACGTCCACCTCGAGCCGCAGCTGACGCAGCAGCTCCTTCTGTGCGACGCCGAAGCGCTGCTCCTCGTCGACGACGACGAGCCCGAGCTCCTTCGGGATGACGTCCCTCGACAGCACCCGGTGCGTGCCGATCAGAACGTCGACCTTGCCGTCGCTGAAGTCGGCGAGCACCTTCTTCACGTCCGCGGCCTTGCGGAAGCGCGACACCATGTCGACACGCACCGGAAAGTCGCGGTAGCGGCCCTTGAACGTGTTCCAGTGCTGCTGCGCGAGCACCGTCGTCGGCACGAGCATCAGCACCTGCTTGCCGCCGACCGCCACGGTGAACGCCGCGCGCAGCGCGACCTCGGTCTTGCCGAAGCCGACGTCCCCGCAGACGAGGCGGTCCATCGGATGCGGCGACTCGAGATCCTCCTTCACCGCTTCGATGGCCGTGCGCTGATCCTCCGTCTCGCGGAACGGGAACTCGCTCTCGAGCCTCTCGACCCACTCGTGGTCGACGTCGAACGCGACGCCCGGCTGCGTCTGGCGCTGCGCGTACAGCTGCAGGAGCTCCCCCGCCATCTCCCGCAGGTGCGCGCGGGCGCGCGTCTTCAGGTTGTCCCATGCCTTGCCGCCGAGCTTCGAGAGCGCGGGCGCCTTCGAGTCGGCGCCGATGTAGCGGCTGACCTTGCCGATCTGCTCGTGTGGCACGTAGACGCGGTCGTCGCCGCGGTAGGCGAGGAGCAGGTAGTCGCGCGTCACGCCCGCGACCTCTTTCGTCTCGAATCCCTTCAGCTGGGCGATGCCGTGGTCCTCGTGCACGACGTAGTCGCCGGTGCGCAGGTCGGAGAAGCTCTGCAGCGCGCGTCCCGGCGCCGTGGTCGCCCGGGGCGGCCGCTTGCGGAAGACCTGCGTGTCGGGAAGCAGGGCGATGCCGAGCTCGCGCCAGACGAAGCCGCGCCGCGCAGGTGCGACGGCGAACATCAGCGCCTCCGGCTGCTCACCGTCCTCGAGCAGCTCGGCGTGCACGCGGCGCAGCAGCGCCTGCTGGCGCAGCGCCTCGCCGCGGTGCGGGAACGCGACCACGATGTCGAGCTCCTGGCGGAGGAGCCCGCCGAGCTCCTGCTCCGCCTCAGCGAGGCCGCGGGCCGAGAGCGCCGGGCGCTGCGCGTCGAACGAGAACGGCTGCCCCTGCGGCAGCGGCGAGAGCTCCGTCGCGCCACCGAGGTCAACGGGAGTCAGGCTCTCGTCCGCCCAGACGGCGCGCACCTCGTCGGGTGACCAGACGACGTCGGGTACGCGGTCGAACGCCTGCACGAGATCGAGCGGCACCTCGACCGAGGGCTCCTCATCCTCGTCCGGACCCAGGTCGAGCTCGACGAGCTCGCGCCGCCGCTCGGCGGCCGGGAAGATCGTCGCCTCGGCGACCTGGCGGAGGGCGCGCTGGGTGAACGGCGAGAACGCGCGGATCTGCTCGATCTCGTCGCCGAAGAGCTCGATGCGGAGCGGCTCCCGCCCCGTCGTCGCGAAGACGTCGACGAGGCCGCCGCGGACGGCGAACTGCCCCCGCTCCTCGACCCGCTCGACGCGCTCGTAGCCGGCCGAGGCGAGCTGCTCGGCAAGCGCGTCGATCCCCGGCTCGTCGCCGGGCGCGATGCGGAGGGGCAGCGGCCGCTCCGGCGCCGGCGGCAGCCCCTCCGCGACGGCGGACGCGGAGGCGCAGACGAGGCCGCCCCGCTCGAGGACCGCGAGCGCCCGCGCCCGCTCGCCGACGAGGTGCGGCGGCGGCTCGAGCCCCGAGCTCCAGTGCACGCCGCGCGACGGAAAGAGCGCGACCTGCTCGTCGCCGAGGAACCATCCCGCTGCTTCCGCGACGTCCCGCGCATCGGCATCCTCCGGGAGCAAGACGACGAGACCGCGGTCGAGCTCGTCGTGCAGCGCCGCGAGCACGAGCGGGAGGACGGGCTCCGAGACGCGCGCGCGCGTCGGCAGCGCGGCGGCGAGCTCCGAGAGCTTCTCCTCCGCACGCAGGCGTTCGACGAGGCTGTAGAGCACGGGACGGTCCATGACGTTCGACCGAATTGCGCATTCGGCCGGGTCGCCATGGTAGTCGCGCCGCTATACCAGACGCCTGGCGCCGTCGTATCTCGACCCGTACCAGCCGTTCAGGCGGTCGATCGAGACGCGCGTGCCGGTATGCGGCGCATGGATGAAGCGGCCGGCGCCGATGTAGAGGCCCACGTGCCCGAGGCCGTCGAAGAAGACGAGGTCGCCCGGGCGAAGCCCGCGGCGGGAGACGCGCCGCCCGCGGCCGAACTGCCCGCCGGAGTAATGCGGCAGCGCGATGCCGAAGTGGGCGTAGACGAACCGGGTGAAGCCGGAGCAGTCGAACCCGGAGCGCGGCGAGGTGCCGCCGTAGGCGTAGCGCACGCCGAGGAAGTGCCGCGCGAATCGGACCACCTTCGCCTCCCGGCGGGCGACGGCGGTGGCGTGACTCACCCGCGCGTGCGCCGCGAGGGCGCCCGTCGCGCGCGCGGCGACACAGGCGACGATGACGAGGAAGAGCAGCGCGAAGCGGATGCGAGCGGACATAGGAAGGTGCCCAGAGGCAGGGGCGCCGCGCGGGAACGAGAAGACGCGGCGCGCTGTCGGTTGGCTCGTCGCAGTGGACCAGGCGTCCGCCGCCCGGGCCATGACCCTCCTGCGTGGTCGCGCCTCCCCCGAACGGGGTAGGCCGGCCGGGCCGCGCCGCACAGGTCACGCGGGCAGATCGACCGGGGGGAGCGCGCTTCCGCCGCACTCCCGCCCGCACGTGCCTCGCGTGCCGGTTGCTACGAGCGTTTGCCGTTGACGGCGCGCTGCGCCGCCTCGAGGCCCTCGGCATCCAGCAGCTCGACCGCGTCTGCGGCCTCGCGGACGAGAGCCTCCGCGTCCTCGTCGGGCGAAAAGTCGGAGAGCACCCAGTCGGCGAGCGGGCGCCGGTCGCCGCGTCCGGGCCGCCCCACGCCGACGCGCAGCCGGAGGAACTCCGGCGTCGCGAGGTGCCGATTGACCGAGCGCAGGCCGTTGTGCCCGGCGAGCCCGCCGCCGAGCCGTGCCTGGAGGCGCCCGGTCTCGAGGTCGGTCTCGTCGTGGACGACGAGCACCTGATCGGGCTCGAGCTTGAAGAACTGCATGGCCGCCTTCACGGAGCGGCCGGAGTCGTTCATGTAGGTCTCGGGCTTCAGCAGCGCGACCTTATGGCCCTCGATCCGCACCTCGGCGAGCTGCCCGCTGAACTTCGACCGCCACGAGCCGCCGTGGCGGCGGGCGAGCTCGTCGACGACGAGGAAGCCGACGTTGTGCCGGTTGCGCGCGTACTCACGGCCGGGGTTCCCGAGCCCCGCGACGAGCAGGTCGTAGGAGGTGCCGTGGCGCCGCGGCCACAGCCGCATCGCTAGCCCTCGACGGTGCCGGGCTCGCCGCCCTCGCCGCTGCCGGCGTCGGCGTCGGCTTCGGCGGCGGCAGCCTCGGCGGCGCCCTCACCGGCGGGCTCCTCGCCCTCGGCGAGCTCGCCCTCGGCGACCGGCTCGGGCTCTTCGCGCGTCGGCTGCGTGACGGTGGCGATCACGGTGTCGTCGAGATCGTCGAGCAGGGTCACGCCTGCGGGCACCTGGAGCGACGAGAGGCGCAGGGTGTCGCCGATGTGCATCTCGGAGACGTCCGCCTCGAGATGCTCCGGCACCTCCATCGGCAGCGCCTCGACGTTGAGCTCGTTCGTGACCTGCGACAGGACGCCGCCTTCCTTCACGCCGACCGACTCGCCGTGCAGGTGCAGCGGCACGGTCGCGTGGATCGGCTGGTCGAGGCGGACTTCCTGGAGGTCGACGTGCGTGATGTGGCCGCGAACCTTGTCCTGCTGGAACTCCTTCAGCACGGACGAGTGCACCTTGCCGCCCTCGACGACGACGTCGAGCACGGCGTTCAGTCCGCCCTTCGTGGTCAGAGCCGAACGCAGGTCGCGCTCCGTGATCGAGATCGCCACCGGCTGCTCTCTCCCGTAGAGCACGCCCGGGATCAGTCCTTGCCGGCGCAGGCGCCGCGACTCGGCCGACCCGAGAACGGCACGGTTCTGGACCATCAGCTTGACGCGCTCGCCGGCCACGACGGGCGATTGTAGCGACGTTCAGTCGACGGGCGCCGGCACGGAGCGCGGGCGAAGCAGGCTAGCCCAGCTCGTAGCGAGAGCGCGCGGCGCGACGATCCACGGCGCCGTCCCGACCAGCAGCAGGGTTAGCGCCGTGTCCCAGTAGTAGCCGTAGCGAACGGGATCGAGGGCGAGGCGGAAAACCGATGTCGCTGCGGGCACGACCCAGACGCTCAATGCATGTCGACGCAGGCGGAGCGCGAGCGCCGAGCCGGCGCCGACGACGACAAGGGCTTCGCCGAGCCGCATCGGCCACGTGAATTGCCGTGCGTCGCCGAAGAGCAGCGCCTCGATCCCGCCCGTGATCTTCCAGTGCTGCTCGAACATGTGGAAGTCGCCGCCGAGGGCGAATGGCGCGTAGATCGCGGCGGCGACGGCGAGCGCGATCGCACCCGCGAGCACGGTGCTACGGAATCGCGGCAGGAGGAGAAGGAGCGGCGCGCCGAGGAGCCCCCAGGTCTCGAAGCCGGCGGACACGCCGAGCAGGACGCCTGCGAGGAGCACACGGTCGCGCCGCGCGGCCCGCGCGGCGAGGAGCCAGATGAGCGAGATGAAGAGCTCCGCAGGGTGGCCGATCTCGTACAGGTCGCTGACGACGCCGAGGCCGATCGCGCCTGCGCCGACGACGAGCAGCAACTGCCATCGCCGCAGGACGAATCCCGCGACGAGGAGCAGGGCTGCCGCTCCGATCACGTTCAGCACGATCGGCTCACCCACTGCGTTGATCCCGAGCGTATGGCCGGCGAGGCAGATCAGGAGCTCGAACGGGCCTGCCTGGAGCCAGGGGCTCGCATAGGTGTGGCGCCAGTCCGGCGAGAGCATGACCCGTCCCGCTGCGGCAAAGGGATCGGCGTCCGAGAACGACGCGCTGTTCAGGAGCCAGCCGCTCGCGGCTGCCGCCGCCAGCACGCCGAGGACCACGAGGACGAAGGGCGAGAGCACCGCGCGGGACCGCATGTGACAAGCGTCGGCAGTCGCCGCCACTTTCTTGAAGCTAGAAGAGCTGGTTCTCGCCGCCGAAGATCGCCGAGACCGAGTCGTCGGCGAACACGTTCATGATCGTCTCGGCGAGGAGAGGCGCGACGGTCAGCACCGTCAGGTGCTCCGGCTTGGTGATCGGGTCGATCGGAACGGTGTCGGTCGTGACGATGCCTGCGAGGTCAGCCTCGCTCAGCTGCGCGAGGCCTTCGGCCGAGAGAAGCGCGTGCGTGACGAAGACGTAGACCTCCTTCGCGCCGTGCTCCTTGAGCGCCTGCGCGCCTGCGATCAACGTGCCGCCGGTGGTGGTGATGTCGTCGCCGATGATCGCGATCTTGTCGCGTACGCGTCCCGTCACCTCGGTCACCGCGACGACGTCGTGCGCGGGACGCGTCTTGTGCATGATCGCGAAGTCGGCGTCGATCATCTCCGCGAAGCGGACCGCGTGCTTTGCGCGGCCCGCGTCGGGCGCCACCGAGACGACGCCGTCCCCGTAGAGGCCGAGATCGCGAAAGTGCCGTGCGAAGAGCGGCAGCGAGGTCATGTGGTCGACCGGGATCGTGAAGAAACCCTGGATCTGGCCGGCGTGCAGGTCCATCGTCAGCACGCGGTCGGCTCCGGCGAGCTGCAACATGTCGGCCACGAGCCGCGCCGTGATCGGCTCGCGCGGCTTCGCCTTGCGGTCCTGACGCGCGTACGGGAACCACGGGATGACGGCGGTGATCCGCTTGGCCGACGCGAGCTTCGCGGCCTGGATCATCAGGAGCAGCTCCATCAGGTTCTGGTCGACGGGCTCGCACCCCGTCTGGACGAGGAAGAGGTCGGCACCGCGTATCGACTCGTCGTAGCGGCAGTAGGTCTCGCCGTTTCCGAAGGTGTGCAGCTCGATCTCGCCGAGCTCGACGCCGAGCTGCTCGGCGATCCGCTGTGCGAGCGGCATGTGCGAGCGGCCGGAGAAGACCATCAGCCGCTTCTGCGGCCCGCGCTCGATCCAGTGGCTCGGCTTCGAGCCGGTCACGATCTCGGGCGACTCGAGGCCGGGTAGGGCGAGCTCAGTCGTCGCGCCGGCGGGCTGCATACCCCTCCTTGTTCTCCTGGCGCGCGCGGGCGATCCCGAGCGCATCCGCAGGGACGTCCTTCGTTATGACCGATCCAGCCCCGATCCATGCCCCGTCTCCGATCGTCACCGGCGCGACGAACCCATTGTGGATCGCGGTCCTGACGTTCCTGCCGATCGTCGTCCGGCCCTTGGGTAGACCCGGCTTGTGGGCGAAGTTGGCGGTGATCGCGCCGGCGCCGATGTTCGTGTCCTCGCCGATTTCGGCGTCGCCGATGTACGACAGGTGGGGCACCTTCGTGCGGTCGCCGATGCGTGAGTTCTTGATCTCCACGAAGGTGCCTGCCTTGGAAGACTCGCCGAGGACCGTCCCGGGGCGAAGGTAACAGAATGGCCCGATCGTCGCATTCGCGCCAATGTGGGCGTCGATGGCGACCGTGTTGGCGCCGATCTCGGCACCGGCGGAGACGCGTGTCGCGCCCCGGAGGTAGGTGAAGGGCTGGATCGTCGCGTCGGCCTCGAGCTCGACCGTCGGCTCGATCCACGTCGTCTGGGGGTCGACGATCGTCACGCCGGCGAGCATGTGCGCCTCGTTGATGCGGTCGCGCAGGATCGCCGCCGCGTGGGCGAGCTCGGCGCGCGTGTTGACACCGTCGGTCTCGCGCGCGTCGGCTGCGATGTGCGCGGCGACCTTCCCCCCGGCGCGCACGATGATCTCGATCGCGTCGGTGAGGTACAGCTCGCCCTGCACGTTCTTCGGCTCGAGCTGCTCGAGCGCCGGCCAGAGCGCGGAGGAGCGGAAGACGTAGATCGAAGAGTTGATCTCGCCGATCTTCTGCTCATCGTCGCTCGCATCCGTGCCCTCGACGATCTTCGTGACCGACCCGCTCGCGTCGCGCACGATGCGCCCGTACACGCGCGGGTCGGGCGGGCACGCACTGAGGATGGTCGCGTCGGCACCCTCGCGATGGTGCGTCTCGACCAGGTCGCGCAGGAGCTCGGGGGTGAGAAGCGGTGTGTCGCCCGAGAGCACGAGCACGTCACCGACGTGCTCCGCGAGGCTCGCGCGGGCACAGCGGACCGCGTCGCCCGTCCCGAGCGCCGTTTCCTGCACGGCGACCTGGACAGAGCCCGCGTCGAACTCGTCGCGTGTCGCCGGCGAGGCGACGACGACGATCGGCGCCGCCCCGGCCGCGCGTCCGGCCTCGACGATCCAGTCGACCATGCGGCGGCCGAGAATCGGGTGGAGATGCTTCGGGACGGCGGAGCGCATCCGCGTGCCGAGACCGCCGGCCATCAGGACGGCGGCAAGTGGTGTGTCTGTCACGGGCAAGGAGGCTGGGGCGCCAGGATTCGAACCTGGGATCGCGGGACCAAAACCCGCTGCCTTACCGCTTGGCTACGCCCCACGGCGAACGGACAGAGTCTAGGGACGCGCAGAGTTTATGGACGCTCGGTGAAGAGGAAGATGAGGGCCGCGATCGCGATCAGCACGACGAGGCCGATCGCGAGCGCCTTCACGATCCAGAAGGCGATCGGCACACAAAGCACGAGCAGCTGCGAGACGGCAATGACCCAGGTCGCCTGGCGAACGAGGTCCGAGCGGCTCGACCGGCCCCCATACATCCAGAGCAGGACGGCGATCGCCGCGATCACGACCACGAGCCACCAGTTGAGGACGCCGACGAGGTAGAGGAGCCCCTCGATCGCGGCGATCCACAGCGTCAGACGGAACCGGCGGGCACGCAGCCAGCGTCCCGACCGGGTGGATCCATGCTCGATCGCGTGCGCTCCGAACATCTCCGATCAACCGTACCACGCTGGAATCGTGATCCACGTGCGGCCGAGGCGGCGCAGTTCGCGCGCGGCGCGGCGGGCATCGGCGCTGCGGTGAAAGAGGCCGTAGACGGCCGGCCCGGCGCCGCTGACGTCGGCTCGGAACGCACCGCGCGTGCGCAACTCGTCGGCAAGCGGTGAGCGCGCGAGATCGTTCGGCGGCAGCGCGGCAAGGTCGCGCGGCCGGCGCACCTGCGCGAGCGCGTCGCGAAGAGCGGCGACCCGCTCGTCGAATCCGGCCTGGCCACTGCGCAGGTCGAACGCTTCGTACACCGACGCGGTCGACGGCTTGCTTGCCCCGTTCGGGATCAGCAGCAGGACGAAAAAGTCCTGCGGCAGATCGAGCGGCTCGAGCGTCGTGCCGTCGCCGGTGCCGAGCTGCGGCCCGTCGTGCAGGAAGAACGGCACGTCGGCGCCGGCGCGTGCCGCCAGCTCGTGCAGCTGCTCTGCCGTTCGCGACGTTGGGAGCTGCGCGTTTGCGAGCCGCAGCGCGGTCGCGGCGTCGGAGCTCCCACCCCCGAGCCCGGCCGTGAGCGGCACGTGCTTCTCGATGTGCACACGCCAGCCGTGCGGCGCCTCGAGCGAGTCGAGCGCGGAACGGACGGTGGTGTCCGCGGAGAAGCCCGTCACCGTCGTCTCGAGCGCGGGCTCGATGCGCACGCGGTCGCCGAGATCGACGCGCTGGAAGACGGTGACCAGCTCGTGCTTGCCGTCCGCGCGGCGCGGGCCCACCACGAGCGCGAGGTTGATCTTTGCGGGCGCCGCGCCGATCACGCGAGCGCCTCCGTGAGTGCGACGAACTCCTGGGGCGCGAGCTCTTCGGCGCGCGCCGTCGCGGCGCGGCCGATCGAGTCCAGCGCGGCGACCGCACGCTCCCGCGAGGCGAGCCCACTGAGCGCGAGCGCATTCGCGAGCGTCTTGCGGCGGTGGCCGAACGCCGCCTCGACGACCCGCTTCACCCGCGCGGGCGCAGCCGGTGCGACGCGGCGAAACGCGACGAGCGCCGAGTCGACGTTCGGCCGCGGGCGGAACACCTCGCGCGACACAGGGTGCATCCCGATCCGTTCGGTGGCGAGCTGCACCATCACCGACACGGAGCCATATGCCTTCGTGGAGGGCTGCGCGAAGAAGCGGTCGCCGACCTCGCGCTGCACCATCACGCACCACAGCGCGAGCCGATCGTCGTGCAGGCTCTCGGCTACGATCGGCGTCGCGACGTTGTACGGCAGGTTGGCGACGAACTTGTGCGGCGCAGGCTCGAGCGCCGCCAGGTTCATCCGCAGCGCGTCACCCCAGTGGACCGTCGTGTTCGCGATGCCGTCGAGCTGCGGGACGAGCCGGCGGTCGATCTCGATCGCATGCACATGCGTGACCCGCTCGGCGAGGAAGCGCGTCAGCACGCCGAGCCCAGGCCCCACCTCGAGGACGACGTCCGCCGGCTCGAGCTCGGCGAGCCGCTCGATCACGCGCAGGATGTTCTCGTCGACGAGGAAATGCTGGCCCAGCTCCTTCTTCGGCTTCATAGGCCGAACACTGCCGCGGCGTTCGCCTCGATCTGCTCCGCGATGCCGTCGCCGTGCAGCTCCGCGAGCGCGGCGTAGGTGTGCACGACGTACGCGGGCTCGTTCCGCTTGCCGCGCACGGGCTGCGGCGCGAGATAGGGACTGTCGGTCTCGGCGAGGAGCCGGTCTTGCGGAACGCGCCGCACGGCGGCACGGAGGTCGTACGCGTTCCTGTAGGTGACGTTGCCGGCAAGCGACACGTACCAGCCCCGCTCGAGGGCCGCGTCCAGCAGCCCCGGCGATGAGAAGCAATGGAGGACGACGGGACCGTCATGCGCGAGCAGGCGGGTACGCGTGTCGTCGTCGGCGTTGCGCGTGTGGATGACGACGGGCTTGCCGAGCTCGCGCGCGAGCGCGAGGTGCGCGTCGAAGAGGTGTTGCTGCGCATCGCGCGGCGCGTAGTCGCGGTAGTAGTCGAGTCCGGTCTCCCCCACGGCGACGGCGCGCGGGTGAGCAAGCAGCACGCGCAGCTCCTCGAGGTCACCCGGCTCGGCAGCCTCGTGCGGGTGCACGCCGAGGCAGGCGTAGACGCCGTCGTGCTCCTCGGTGCGTGTGAGCGTGGCGCGCGCGCCGGCAATCGTCGTCGCCACGTCGATCACGCGTGTCACGCCGACGGCGCGTGCGCGCGCGATGACCTCGGCGGCATCGTCGCCGAGGTGCGCGTGCGTGTCGATCAAGTGGCGCCGGCCGCGGCTTCGAGGCGGGGGAAGAGCGGAGGCGCGGCCGCGATCGTCCGGGACGTGGCGAGCCGCCCGTACCGAACGAGCTCCCAGTCGACCTCGAGCGGCTGGCCGAGCGCCTCGAGGATCTTCGGTGCCGTCTCCGGTAGGTACGCCCAGAGCGCCACGGCCGCCGCGCGCAAGCCGTCAGCAAGGTCGTAGAGCACCTGGTCGAGGTCCGCCGATCTCGAGTCGTCCGTCGCGAGCGTCCACGGCGCGCTGTCGGTCACGTACCGGTTGAGGTCGCGGACGAGCGACCAGATGCGATCGATCGCGCCGGTGATGTCGAAACGGTCGAGGTGCTCCGGCACGAGGTCGTGCACCGCGGCGATCGCCGCGCCGATCTCGCTCCCGCCGGCCGGACCGCCCGGGATCCGACCGTCGCGATACTTGACGATCATCGCCGTCGTCCGCGAGAGCAGGTTGCCGAGGTCGTTCCCGAGCTCGCGCTCATAGCGATCGGCGATGCCGGTCAGCGATGCGCTGCCGTCCTGTCCGAACGGCACCGCTCGCGCGCACCAGTAGCGGAGCGCGTCCGCGCCGTAGACGTCGATCAGCTCGAGCGGGTCGACGGCGTTTCCGAGCGACTTCGAGATCTTCAGGTCGTCGAGCAGCAGATAGCCGTGGATGAAGATCTGCTTCGGGACGCTGTACCCGGCCGCCATCAGCATGGCCGGCCAGTAGATGCAGTGCTGGCGGAGGATGTCCTGCGCCATCAGGTGGCGCACCTCCGGCCAGAACTCCTCGCGCAGGTCTTCGCCGGGGCGCGCGTAGGTGAGCGCACTCAGGTAGTTGACAAGGGCGTCTGCCCACACATAGGCGACCTGACTCTCGTCCCAGGGGAGCGGGATGCCCCACGGCTGCCCGGCGCGGCTGATCGAGAAGTCGCGCAGACCGCCCGAGACGAAGCTCTTCACCTCGTTGAAGCGGAACGGCGGCTGCACGAAGTCGGGCCGCCTCTCGTAGAGCTCGAGCAACCTCTCCTGGTACGCGGAGAGGCGGAAGAAGTAGTTCTTCTCCTCGATCCATTCCGGCTCGACGTCGTGCAGCGGGCATTTGCCGTCGACGAGGTCGTCCTCCGTCTTGAACTCCTCGCAGCCGACGCAGTAGAGGCCGGCGTAGACGTCCTCGTAGACGTCGCCGTTGTCGTAGATGCGCTGCAGGAACGAGCGGACGAAGACCTTGTGGTCCTCGTCGCTCGTCCGGATGAAGTAGTCGGTCTCGGCATTCAGCCGCGGCGGGAGCGCGCGCCAGGCCTCGGCGATCTGGTCGACGTAGTCCTGTGCCGCGAGGCCCTGCGCCTCAGCGACCCGCCAGACTTTGGTCGCGTGCTCGTCGACGCCGGTGAGAAAGAACGTCTCGTCGCCGCGCTGGCGGTGGTGTCGCGCGAGGATGTCCGCCGCGATCGTCGTGTACGCATGCCCTATGTGAGGCCTGTCGTTCACGTAGTAGATCGGTGTCGTCACGTAGAACCGCATCGGCGACCATGATAGGCGCGCCCTTTCGCCGGACGGCAACGCCGCCGACGACGAAGAGCGCGAGGAGAGCAACACCGACGCCGGCGGCCGCGAGGAGCGGCAGACCAGGGTGCGACGTCCGGGTCGCAGCCGTTGCTCGCTGACGCAGGACCGGACGGGCTGGGAAAACCTGCTCGGGGAGAGCAGCAGGGCTGTGCCGACGGTGGGCCTGCGGCCCCACACGTGGGCGCGTCACGACCGTCCGCGGCGGTGCAACAGAGCGGCTCACCGCACGCGCAGCGGGCGGCTGGACCGATCCCCTGACCACCGGCGCAGCGTCGGTAGCGAGTGCGCGGGCCGCCGCGGGACGCACGGCACGACGTGCACGGCCCCGCTGCAGCCGTGCCGGCGCGGGCGCCGACGGCAGAACCGTCAGGCCGCCCGTCGCTGCGGGCGTGGAGTCGGCGGTCGTCGCACGAGGAGCCGGCTCAGGTGCTGCAGCCGCGGGTGTGCTCTGCGAAACAGAAGCAGCCGCCGGCGAAGGCGCGGCCGCAGGAGCCGTCGCGGGGGTCGGCGCGGCCGCCGGCGCGACAGACGGTGCCGCGGGAGACGGTGGTCCGGGAGACGCTGCGGCAGGAGGCGCCGAGGCGACAGGTGGCGTCGCAGCGGCGGGCGTCGGTGCCGGCGGCGAAGCCACGGGCGGCGGCGGCGCGGGCACGCCCGCCGGGGCGGGCGCGGCGGCTGCTCGGGGAGGCAGAAGCGACGCAGGGTCCACGTAGCCCTGAGCCTGCGGGGTGAGACGCACGCCGAGGTGGACGTACGGCTGCGTCACCTCGGGGTCGCCGCTCGGCCCGATCGTGCCGACGGTGTCACCCTCGGCGACTGCGGAGCCTTGCGCCACGACGAGCGAGCCGAGATGGGTGAGCGTGACGGAGTAGCCGTCGGAGGTCTCGATCGTCAGGCACATCCCGGACGAGGGGACGGAGCCCGCAAAGGTGACTGTGCCCGGGGCGGGCGCTGCGACGGCGGAGCCGGACGCGCCGCCGACGTCGAGTCCGCGGTGCTGGCCGGCGGCGTACGGGTGCGCCGGATCGAAGTTGAACGGCTGCAGGACGTCGCCGGGGGTGGGCCAGGTCCACGCACCGGCTGCGGGCACGAGGAGCAGCGCACCCGCCACGGCGAGGAGCAGAGCTCGGCGCATTCGACCACCATTCCTTCCTTCGTTGTCTGATGTGAGAACGTCAGACCACGGTAGGGGCGGGCGCGCGCTGTTGTCAAACGAGATTACAGAATTGTCACAAAGTTTCCCGGTAAAGGTCGTTTCGGGACATGTCCGTGAGCCGCGCAACGACTTCGGCGGCGATACGCCTCGGCGTGCCCGCGGCGACGAGGTCGGCCATGGCCGCATGTGCTCCGGCCGGATCGGCCACGTCCGAGCCGGCACCTACCACGAGCGTGACCTCGCCCCTGGGCGCGTCCGCGAACCGCTCGGCGAGCTCCACGGCTGAACCGCGCGCGATCTCCTCGAACCGCTTCGTCAGCTCCCGGCAGACCGCGACCTCGCGCGCCGAGTCGAATGCTGCGAGCGACCGGAGCGAGGCGCCCACGCGTTGCGCCGACTCGAACGCGACGACCGGCATCCCCCACCCGGCCGTCTCGCGCCAGAGCGCGGCGAGCTCGCCGGCCTTCCGCGGCAAGAACCCGACAAATGCATACCGGCCGCCCCCGAGGCCGCTCGCGACGAGCGCCGTCTCGACCGCCGACGGCCCCGGCAGGACCGTCACCGCGACGCCCGCGTCGAGCGCCGCGCGGACAATGCGCGCACCCGGGTCGGAGACGGCGGGCATGCCTGCGTCCGTGACGAGCGCCATCCGCTCGCCCGCGACGAGCCGTGGCAGGAGCTCCGCGACCCGCCCCGCCTCGTTGTGCTCGTGGTAGGAGAGAAGACGCGCGCGGATCCCGTGCCGCTCGAGCAGCCCGCGCGTGTGGCGGGTGTCCTCGGCGAGCACGACATCAGCGTTCCGCAGCTCGTCGAGCACGCGCAGCGTCACGTCGTCGAGGTTCCCGATCGGCGTCGCGCAGACGGCGAGAGGCACTAGTGGTTGCTCCGGGAAGTTCGATGTGGATTGGCCGAGCGAAAACCGAGCAGCGCAAGCACGCAGGGAGCCTCGATAGCCGAAGCTATCGAGGCGACCGAGGACGCGGCGCTGCGACGCGTGTGCAGCCGGCAAAGACGTCGCGAACTACCCGGAGCGGCCACTAGACATCCTCGAAGGCGATCAGCCCTGCACCGATCAGCCCCGACTCGGCTCCGAGGGCGTCGCGGTCGTTCTCGTGCATCTGCCCCGACGGGGCGAGCGCCTCGGTCAGCACCGCGAGCCGTGCGGCGGGGACGAGCTCGTCGAACGCCGCGATGCCGTAGCCGCCGCCGACCACGCAGCGCGTGGAGCCGAA
>JAICTB010000262.1 GCA_025936595.1 Thermoleophilia bacterium
CTCGTCGCGAACCTGCACTGCACGAGCTACGCCGCCGACCGGCGGCTCGCCGACACCGAGTTGCGGCGTGCCGCGTGGTTCGCCGTCTCCGAGGCGCAGCCCGAGGACGTCGTCGTGCTCGCCGGCGACTTCAACGTGACGACGGAGACCTCAGCGGGCCTGCGTGACCTGACCGGCGGCGAGTGGGGATTCTCCGCCCCGGCACGCGGCATCGACCAGATCCTCGTGCGTGGCGCGTCGCCGACGCCGCTTCGCCGCTGGCCGGACGAGGACCGGCTGCACGAGGGGCGGCTTCTGTCCGATCATGCGCCGGTGGAGGTTCGAATCTGACCTGGCCCGAGGAGCGCGCGCGGTTCCCCGTGCTCGAGCAGTTCGCCTATCTGAACGCCGGCACGTTCGGCCCGCTCTCGCGGACGACCCTCGACGAGATGGCGAACCTCCGGCGCTGGGAAGGCAAGCACGGACGCGGCGGCAAGGAGTACTTCGAGTCGATGCTCGCGCGGCGTGACGTCGTGCGCGCGCTGCTCGCCGAGCAGATCAGCGTCCCGGCCGAGCACATCACGCTCACCGACTCGACGACACAGGGCGTGCACATCGTCGTCAGCGGGCTCGCGCTCGGTCCGGGCGACGAGATCGTGACGACGGATGCCGAGCACTTCGGCCTGACCGGCCCGCTCGCCGCATCGGGCGCCGACCTGCGCATCGCGCGCGTGCGGACCGCGCGCGCGGCCGACATCTTCGAGCTGATCCACGCGCAGGTGACGCCGCGTACCCGGCTGATCGCGATCTCGGCGGTCTCGTGGATCGACGGCACGTGCTTCCCGTGGCACGAGCTGCGCGAGGCGACGAACGTGCCCGTGCTGGTCGACGGTGCGCAGTCGGCGGGCGCGATCGAGGTCGATGCGACGGGTGCGGACTTCTACACCGTCAGCGCGCAGAAGTGGCTGTGCGGGCCGGATGCGACCGGCGCCCTCTTCGTTGCGGATCCGGAGTCGCTGCCGCCGCGACTCGTCGCGTATCCCGGCGCCGCGTCGTACGACATCGCCGAGGGCACGTGGGAGCCGAAGCCCGGAGCGCTTCGCTACGACCCCACGTTCACCCCGGCGACATCGCTCGTCGGGCTGGAGGCGGCGCTCCGCGAGCTGCCCGTCGGGCGGTTCGAGCGCGCGCGCGAGCTCGCGGAGCGCTGCCGCGAGCTCCTGATCGGGGAGGGTTACGACGTCGTCACCGAGCAGGGTCAGGCGACGCTCGTGTCGTTCCGCTGGACCGGTGACGCGGCCGCGGCGGCGGCGGCGCTCTACAACCAGGGTGTGATCGTGCGCGAGCTGCCGGGGACCGGTCTCCTGCGCGCGTCGGTCGGCTGGTGGAACGACGGCAGCGACCTCGAGCGCCTCGTCGAAGGACTGGCGGCCGTCCCCACCTAGACGGTCGTCACGAGGCCGAGCTCGCCGGCGATCGGCTGCAGCGCGGCGACGACGTTCGCGATGTGCTCGTCGAGCTCGAGCTCGAGCAGCACGGCGCCCTGATAGACGTCGTCGCGGGAGACGCCGGCGGCGAACGACGGCTGCTTCAGCTTCTTCCTGACGGACTTCGGCTCGAGCCCGTCGAGACCGGTCGGCCGCACGAGCCCGCACGCGTGCACGAAGCCGGAGAGCTCGTCGCACGCGAACAGCGTCTTCTTCAGCGGCGTGTCGCGGTCGATTCCCAGGTGGTTCGCGTGCGAGAGGACGGCATCGATCACGACATCGGGGTAGCCCTCGTCGCGCAGGATCGGTGCGCCGTTCTGCGGATGCTCGTCGAGCGTAGGGTGGATCTCGTAGTCGAAGTCGTGCAGCAGCGCCGTCACCCGCCACAGCTCTTCGTCCTCGCCGAATCGCGCCGCGTACGACGCCGTGGCTGCCTCCACCGCGAGCGCGTGGCGCAGCAGCGCTTCGCTCTTCGTGTAGCGCGTGAGCGTGTCCCACGCATCTGACCGGCTACGAGAAGCTCTCACAGCGCGGCTAGCATAGTGGCCGCCGTGCCCGCGACCATCGTCAGACCCGTTGCGGAATCGTTCGTGATCGAAGGCGGGCATCCGCTCTCAGGCCGCCTTCGTGCGGCGGGCAACAAGAACGGTGCGCTGCCGATTCTCGCGGCGTGCCTGCTGACCGACGAGCCGGTCGTGCTCGCGAACGTTCCGCGCATCCGCGACGTCGAGACCATGCTCGACCTGCTCGCGCAGCTCGGTGCCGACGTGCGGTGGACCGGTGCGAACGACGTGCGCGTGCACGCGCACGACGTGGTCCACGAGGTCGACGAGGAGCTCGCGAACCGGATTCGCGCATCGTTCCTGCTCGCAGGCCCGCTGCTCGCGCGCCTCGGTCGCGCGAGCGTGCCGCCGCCCGGTGGTGACGTGATCGGCCGCCGCCGGCTCGACCCACACATCCATGCGTTCGCGGAGCTCGGTGCGACGATCGAGTACGACGGACGCTACGAGCTCACCGGGCGGCTCGCCGGTGCCCACATCCACCTCGACGAGGCGTCGGTGATGGCGACGGAGAACGCCGTGATGGCCGCTGCGCTCGCGCCCGGCCAGACGATGATCTCGAACTCGGCCTCCGAGCCGCACGTGCAGGACCTCTGCCGCTTCATCGTCTCGCTGGGCGGGAAGATCGACGGCATCGGTTCGAACGTGCTCCAGATCACGGGAGTCGA
>JAICTB010000086.1 GCA_025936595.1 Thermoleophilia bacterium
CCGCATCCGGAGCTGGTCGGAGGGAAGCCCCGAACGCTCGGCGAGCACGAGCGCCTCGTTGAAGAGACCGACCGCGGTCGAGATGCTCGACAGCAAATACCGGCACACCCCCAGCCGGTAGAGCACCTCGGCGCGGTCGATATCGGAGAATTCGTCGCGCTCCACGAGCGCGCGCGCCTCGGCGAGCAGCGCGAGCCCGACCTTCACTTCGCCGTTCTCGGCGCGCGCCATCGCCTCGCCGTTGAGCGCGCGCACGTGCAGCTCGGCGGCGCCCGTGGCGAGGACGGCGGGCAGCGCACGCGTGTACTCCTCGATCGCGGCTCCGATCGCGTGCTCCTCGAGCAGCGCGTCAGCGCGGGAGAGCGTCGCCTCTGCCTTCGCGCGGTCGTCGGTGGAGACGCCGCTCGCGAGGAAGCCGGCGTCGACGCCGAGCCGCTGGGCGAGCCATTCGATCGTCTCGCCGGTCGGCCGCGTCTTCCCGCGCTCGATCTGCGACACGTACTCCTTGGAGAAGCGATCGCCTGCGAGGTCGGTCTGGGTGAGGCCCGCCGTCACGCGAAGCTGGCGCAGGCGTTCGCCGAGGCGCGGGGGCCGAGGCGCTCCCGTGCTGAGACTGCTCACTCGTGCGGCGCGAGGGGGCATGGCGGTAAGCGCAGCATGACTGACGCTTGACCGGAAAGCAATCCTCCAAAAAGGACAGTCCCCCGAATGGGGGATAGATGCAGGCATTTTCCAGTCAACAAGCCGAATCTCGAATCACTTGACCGGGTTACTTGACAGACCCGGACACGGCTCCTAGAGTGAGCGCACCTTGCACGACGGCCGGACGCCCGGACGCCTGTTGCGAGGAGGGAGCGCCAGAGGCGAAATCCCGGAGGCACTGAGTGGGCCGCAGACTCACCGCCCTTCCGGAGACGCCCAACCGGCGCCCCATCTGACCAGGGAGAGCCCCGGGTGCCGCAGCCGGGGCTTTCTCGCGTCCGGGGCCGGTTACTCGCCCAGCATGAAGCGGCGGCGCTCGGTGCGCACGCGCTGGAGGTCGCCGCCGAGCACGCCGCCGAGGCGGCTGTTCATGGTCGCGAGCAGGCCTCCCGCGATGAAGAGCCATGACTCGGCCACCGCGTCGCGCTCGGCGACCACGACACCGCGCGCCTGCCCGTCACGGATCACCTCCGCGAAGAACTCCTGAACCTCGCGCACCTGCTTGCGCAGCGCGGCGGCGATCACCCCGTCCTCGGGCGCGACAGTCAGAGCCTGGATCCAGAGGTCGACGACCCGGATCCGCTTGTCCTTCGCCATGTACGCGTCCGCGATCGCGCCGAGGCAGCGATCGGGATCCTCCGCGATCGCCCGCTCGGCTCCCTCGCGGAAGCTCCGCCAGGCCTCGTCGAGACAGGCGAGGTAGAGGTCGCGCTTCGAACCGAAGTGCCGGTAGAGGATCGGCTCGGAGATGCCGGCCTCCCGCGCGATCTCGGCAGTCGTCGCGCCGCGGTAGCTCAGCCGCGAGAAGACGCGGCAAGCGGTGTCGAGCACCGCCTGCCGGCGCGCCTCCTTCGGCAGCCGCTGCTTCGTTTCTGTCAAGCGGCCTCCGCCAGGGTCTGCCCACGTTGCGCGTGCTCGACCTTGCGAATGGCGGTCACCGCAACCAGCGCGCCGGCAACGCAGAGGAGAGAGCCCACGCGCAGAGCGTCGTGGAAGCCGCCGAGATACGAGCTGTTCGACGCGACGATCGAGCCCATCACCGCGATGCCGAGGGAACCGCCGACCTGGCGCGACGAGTTCAATACGGCCGAGCCGACCCCGGCCTTGTCGACGGCGACCGCGCTCATCGCCGCAGCCGTGATCGGCGTCATCGTCATTCCCATGCCGAAGCCGCCGAGCAGCAGTCCGGGCAGGATCGCCGGGAAGCTCTCGTGAGCGCCGAGCTGCGTGTAGTAGAAGAGCATCGCCGCAAGAAGCGTCATGCCTCCACCGACGAGCCAGCGCGAGCCGACGCGATCGGTGAGGGCACCAGCCCGCGGCGCGATCAGAATGACGAGCACCGTCATCGGGAGGAAGCTCGCTCCCGCCTCGACAGGCGAATAGCCGAGCACGTTCTGCATGTACAGCGAGACGTAGAAGAACGTGCCGAACATCGCCAGGCCGACGAAGAGCATCGACGCGTTGGCACCTCCGAAGGTGCGATTCCGGAAGAGCGAGAGATCGAGCATCGGAGCTCGCTGGTGCCGCTCGAGCAGTGCGAAGGAGACGAGGGCGACGACGGCGACGGCGAACGCCGCAAGGATACGAGCGGAGGTCCAGCCGTAGTTGTTCGCCTCGATGAAGGCGTAGGTGAGCGCGAAGAGCCCGATCGCAGACGTGGCAAGGCCCGGGACGTCGAGCCGCTGCTCGGCCGAGGAGTCGCGCGACTCGTCGATGAAGACGGGCGTTGCGAGGAGCCCGAGAATGCCGATCGGCACGTTGATGAAGAAGATCCAGTTCCAGTTGACGTGCTCGGTCAGGAGGCCTCCGACGAGCGGGCCGATCGCAAGCGCCATCGCGGAGACGCCGGCCCAGATGCCGATCGCCTTTCCGCGCTCGCGCGGCTCGAAGGTCGTCGTGATGATCGAAAGCGTCGCGGGGTTCATCAGCGCGCCGCCGAGGCCCTGCACGATGCGCGCGGCGACGAGAAAGCCACCGCTCGGAGCAAGCCCACAGGCGAGGCTCGCCGCGGTGAAGACGCCGAGGCCGACCATGAAGATCAGGCGCCGCCCGAGGAAGTCGGCGAGCTTGCCGCCGATCAGCATGAACGCTGCGAAGGTGAGCGCATACCCGGCGACGATCCACTCGAGCCCCTCGATGCTCATGCCGAGCGACTGCCGGATCGACGGCAGGGCGACGTTCACGACCGTGTTGTCGAGCATGATCATGAAGAGCCCGACAGACACGGCTGCGAGCGTCCACCACTTCTTGTTCTCGGGCGTCACCAGACGCTGCTTCATCGATCCACCTCTTCGTTCGAAAGTTAGTAGCCGCTAGGTTAGCTAATGCTAACTGCCTGCGCGGGACATGTCGCAGCGGGACATCACAGGGTCGGACATCACGGGGTCTGAGACCCCGGTTTCCGACCCCGGATTTTGTGCGGCGACTAGGCTTGCGCGCAGTGAGCGACGTTGTGTGGACGCCCGACGCGGCGACGATCGAGCATGCGAACGCGACGCGCCTCGTCCGCCGCGCAGGCGTCTCCGACTACGCCGAGCTGGTGCGCCGCTCACAGGCGGATCCGGCCTGGTTCTGGCCGCTGTGCATCGACGACATGGGACTCGAGCTCTCACCGTGGGAGCGGGTCTACGACGATTCGCGCGGCCCCGAATGGACGACGTGGTTCGTCGGGTCGAAGCTCTCGATCGCCCACAACTGCGTGCACCGCTGGGCCGCGCGGCGGCCGGATGCGATCGCAGCGGTCGGTCTCGGCGAGGACGGGACGCGCCGCGCGCTGACCTTCTCGGAGCTCTCGCGGGACGTGACACGGCTCGCGGAAGAGCTCGTGTCCCTCGGCGTCCGACCGGGCGACCGCGTTGCCATCTTCCTCCCGATGTCACCCGACGTCGCCGTCGCGTCGAACGCGATCGCGCACGTCGGCGCGGTGCAGGTGCCGATCTTCTCCGGCTTCGCGGCGCCCGCCGTGGCGCAGCGGCTCGAGGCGAGCGAGGCGAAGGTCGTGATCACGCAGGCGGAATCTTCGCGCCGCGGCAAGCCGGTGCCGATGCTCGCGATCCTCGAGGAGGCGATGCGCGAGGCCGGCTCGAGCGCGCACATCGTCCTCGCGCCGTTCGAGCTCGACGCCCACCCGGGCGAGCTGGCCGCGGTCGAGGTCGACTCCGAGACGCCGTACCTCCTCACCTACACGTCGGGCACAACCGGGAAGCCGAAGGGCGTCGTGCACGTGCAGGGCGGATTCCTCGTCTCGATCGCACGCGAGGTCTGCTACCAGGCCGACGTGCACGAGGGCGACGTCGTGCACTTCGCGACCGACATGGGCTGGATCATGGGCCCCTGGACCGTCGTCGGCGTCGGCGCGCTCGGCGGCACGATCGTCTTCGCCGAGGGGGCGCCGGACTGGCCGGAGCACGACCGTCTCTGGCGCACCGTCGAGCAGGAGCGCGTCACCTCCCTCGGCCTCTCGCCGACGCTCGCGCGCGCACTGCTTCCGAACGGCGATCCGCAGAGCGACCTCTCGTCGCTGCGCACGTTCATCACGACGGGCGAGCCGTGGAACCCGGAGCCATACCGCTGGCTCTTCGAGAACGTCGGCGGCTCGCGCGTCCCGATCATCAACTGCTCCGGCGGCACCGAGGTCGGGGCGTGCTTCCTCTCGCCGACGCCGGCCGGACCGATCAAGGCGTGCTCGCTCGGCGGCCCGGCGCTCGGGATGGCGATGGACATCGTCGACGACGATGGCAACTCGCTCGTCGGCACGGGCGAGGTCGGCGAGCTCGTCTGCCGCAAGCCGTTCCCCGGCATGACGCGCGGCTTCTGGCGCGACCCCGACAAGTTCATCGAGGCGTATTGGTCGCGCATACCCGGCATCTGGGTGCACGGCGACTGGGCCTCCGCCGATGCGGACGGCTTCTGGTTCCTGCACGGCCGCTCCGACGACACGATGAACATCGCCGGCAAGCGCATCGGCCCCGCCGAGCTCGAATCCGCCGCGGTCGACCACCCCGCGGTCCGCGAAGCGGCCGCGATCGGCGTGCCGCACCCGGTGAAGGGAGAGACGGCCTGGATCTTCTGCTGCCTGCTGCCCGGGGTCGATGTCACCGAGGACGAGATCGCAGCCCACGTCGCCGGTGAGCTCGGGAAGGCCTTCAGGCCGGACAAGATCGTCTTCGTCGACGCGCTACCGAAGACACGCTCCGCGAAAATCGTCCGCCGCGCGCTGAAGGCGACGGCGCTCGGCACGGATCCCGGCGACCTCTCGTCGCTCGAGAATCCGGAGTCCCTCGACGCGATCGGGGCAGCCGTTGCATAGCGGCGCCGGCGCCGCGTGGACGCCGCCCGAATGCGCGCCGAACCTCGTCCGGAAGCTCTCGAACGTCGACGACCTGCAGGCGATCCGGCTGCAACGTTGATGCGCACGATCGTCTGCTTCGGCGACTCGAACACTTGGGGGTGCGTGCCGGGCGGAAGCGGGGAGCGGTTCCCGCGCGAGGTTCGCTGGCCCGGCCGCCTCGCGCGTGCGCTGGGCGACGGCTTCGACGTGATCGCCGAGGGCCTGAACGGCCGCACGGCCACCGTGGAGCGGCCCGATTCGGAAGGACGCAACGGGCTGCCGTACCTGCTGCCCTGCCTGCAGTCGCACGCCCCGGTGGATCTCGTCGTCGTCTTCCTCGGCACGAACGACGTCAATTTCGTCGAGGACGAGCGGGTCGCGCGCTGCGTCGGCCGCCTCGTCCGGGTCGCGCGCTCCTCGGAGGCCGGCCCGGAGCGCGGAGCGCCAAAGGTGCTCGTCATGTGCCCGCCGCCGTTCGACGGGCACCGCCTCGGACCGTCGTTCGCCGAGGTCTGCACCGAGCTCGACTGCGCGCTGCTCGACCTCGACGGCGTCGCGTCCTACAGCGACGTCGACCTCGAGCATCTCGATGCAGACGCGCACGCGTCGGTCGCCGCGGCGGTCGAGGAACGGGTGCGCCGGCTGCTCCCGTGAGCCGCCGGTTCTCCACGCGCCGGCCGATTCGCCTGTCGGACACCGACGCGGCAGGGCGGTTGCGGCTCGACGCCGTCGCGCGCTATCTCCAGGACGTCGCCTCGGACGACTGGGCCGACGCGGGCTTCGGCGAGGACGACGGCGCCTGGGTCGTGCGGCGCACGGAGCTGACGGTGACGCGCACGTTCGCCGCCGATCTCGCGGTCGAGCTCCAGACATGGTGCAGCGGCATCGCCGGCTCGGCCGCGTCGCGCCGTTACTCGCTCCGCGGCGACGCGGGAGGCGCGATCGAAGCCGAGAGCATCTGGATCCACCTCGACCGGACGCTGCGGCCGCGCCGGCTCGACCCGCGGTTCGCCGAGATCTACGGCCCCTCCGCGGACGGTCGTCGCGCACGCACACGGTTTTCGCTCCCCGCCTCGAACGGGCTGCGCGGGACGGAGTGGAGGCTCCGCGCGACGGATGTCGACCGTCTGGGCCACGTGAACAACGCGGCCTATTGGGCTCCGCTCGAGGAAGCCTGGTCGGGGCTCCTCGAGGGGCCGCTGCACGCCGTCCTCGAGTACCGCAAGCCGATCGACCTGGGCGAGCCGGTCGAGCTCGTGCAGGACGGCCACCTTGCGTGGCTCGTCGTCGGCGGCGAGACGCGCTCAGTCGCGCGGCTCGATCCAGAGGGCGCGACCGATCCCGAGCAACTCGCCTGAGCTCGCGAAGAGCGCGGTGCCGGCACCGTGCTTGCGCCCCTCGCTGCCGAGCGGCCAGGCGACGACGACGCATCGCTCGCCGGCCTGCGGCACGCGGTCGACGCGCGCGACGAGCCGGCCGAGCACGACGACGCCGCGGCCCGGGACGCCGGTCGCATAGGCACCCGGGCAGTCGAGCGCCGCCCAGACGAACTCCGGTCCGACCGCGTCCTCGGCCACGGTGTAGCCCGCAGCGTGCACGTCGCGGCCGGCAACGGGACCGGCATGGATGTGGAGCCCGTCGGCGCCACGCGCGTGCCCGCAGACGAAGCAGTTCGGAAACGGCGAGTCGAGATCCGGCGAGGCCGCGGCGGCGGCATCCTCCCACGCGACGGTCGGCGGCGGCTCGAGCTCGACCCGTCCCGGCCGCACCTCTGCGACGAGGTCGTCTCCCGCCCAGATGCGTCCGTCGGGGTCCCGCTCGAGGCTCATCTCGAGCGGTGGCGGCAGGCGCAGCGTCACTTCGGACTCACGGCCCGCGGCGAAGAGACCCGACGAGTACCCGCCGTTGCCGGAGTCATCCGGCCCGCGGAAGCGGTGGGCGATCACGATGGCCATACTGGTCAGTATGCGCGCGGGCCGGCTTCGCTTGATCCTGATCGGTGCGCTCGTCGTCGCCGCGATCGTCAGCGTGATCGGGAACAAGACCGACTCGCCGTGGCTCGGGTGGCTGAGCTTCGCGGTGTTCCTCTGCGCGATCGTCCTCTACGCGACCTGGCGGCGGACGGCGCTCCGGGAGCGCCGTGCTAGAGTTTTCGACCGAGAGGCGAAAACCGATGAGACTCGCACTCGCCCAGATCAATAGCGTCGTCGGGGACGTCGACGGCAACGCGGCCCGCGTCGTCGAATGGCTCGAGCGGGCACGCGGCGAGAACGCCGACCTCGTCCTCTTCCCCGAGCTCGTCGTCACCGGCTACCCCGCAGAGGACCTCCTGCTACGGCCGGGCTTCGTGCGCGCGGCGCGCCGTGCCGTCGAGGGGATCGCCAAGGCGACACACGGGCTCACGGTGCTCGTCGGTGCGCCGCATCTCGACACCGATCTCTTCAACGCCTGTTTCGTGCTCGCCCACGGCGAGGTGCGCTGCGTCTACCGCAAGCGCTATCTGCCGAACTACGGCGTCTTCGACGAGGACCGCTACTTCGCGCCGGGGCACGACCTCTTCCTGCTGCGCTTCGGCGACGTGCGCGTCGGGCCGACGATCTGCGAGGACATCTGGCAGCCCGGACCTCCTGCGACCGATCTCGCCCTCGGCGGCGCGCAGTTGATCGCGAACATCTCCGCATCGCCGTTCCACGTCGGGAAGGACCGCGAGCGAGAGGAGATGCTGAAGGTGCGGGCGCTCGACAACTCCTGCTTCGTCGCGCTGTGCAATGCCGTCGGCGGGCAGGACGAGCTGATCTTCGACGGCCATTCCGTCGTGCTCGACGACGAGGGCACGGTGCTCGCGCGCGCCGCCGGATTCGAGGAGGAGCTGCTCGTCTGCGACGTCGACCCGGTCGCCGCCGTCGGCCGGCGGCTGCGCGACGTGCGCCGGCGTGCACTTGCGCGCGAGCGCGTGAGCGTCGAGGTGCAGGAGATCGAGCTCGCACCGCCGCGCGCCCAGGCCGAAGCCGCGCCCGCGCGCATCGCGGAGCAGCTCGACGATCTCGAGCAGATGCGTCTTGCGCTCGAGCTCGGGCTGCACGACTACGTGACGAAGAACGGCTTCGGCAGCGTCGTCCTCGGGATCTCGGGCGGGATCGACTCCGCGCTCACTGCCGCGCTCTGCGTGGAGGCGCTCGGCGCAGACCGCGTGCACGGCGTCTCCATGCCTTCGCGTTATTCCTCGGAGGGAACGCGCGGAGACGCGCAGCGCCTCGCGGAGTCGCTCGGCATCGACTTCCGCGAGATCGCGATCGAGCCGATGGTCGAGGCGTACACGGGCGCCCTGCACGCGCACTTCGAGGGGCGCGAGACCGACCTGACCGAGGAGAACCTGCAGGCGCGGATCCGCGGGACGCTGCTGATGGCGCTCTCGAACAAGTTCGGCTGGCTCGTGATCGCGACCGGCAACAAGTCGGAGCTGTCGGTCGGCTACTCGACGCTCTACGGCGACCTCGCCGGCGGCTTCGCGCTGATCAAGGACGTCTACAAGAC
>JAICTB010000008.1 GCA_025936595.1 Thermoleophilia bacterium
TCCGCGAAGGCCCATCTTGCCGCGACACGAGCCGTCACGCTTGGTGAGCGGGTTGCGCACCTCGCGGTCGCCGCTGCGAACGCAGACGCCGACGCCCACGAGTTGCGGTTGGAAGCGGCGGCAGCCCTCGCCGACGTCGGTCAACACGAGGCGGCCGACGCCCTTCTCACGAAAGTGGAACCGGCCGCACCACTTCTGCGGGCGCGAGCCGCGCTGGTCCGGAGTCGCGTGCGCGAGGCTTCAGGGGACGTCACCGCCGCGAGGACGGCCCTCGCCGAGGTGGACGGTGACTTCGGGCACGCCGAGACGGAGGTCCTCCTCGCCGTCCAGCGTGCCGTTCTCGGACCGCACGCCAGCCCAGCGGTCGCCCTCCGGCATGCGCAGGCTGCGCTCGCTCTCGCACAAGCGCACGGTTTCCGCGAAGCGGAGGCGCGCGCAACGGTGGCGAGGGCGAAAGAGGCAGCGGGCCGTGACGACGGTACTGTCGATCTGGAGGCTGCGATCACCCTCGCGAGAGCGCGAGGGGACGTCGCGCTCGAGTGCCGGTTGGCGGAGGCTCGTGCCGGCATGCTGTTCAACTGCGGGCGCGGCGAGAGCGGTCGAGACGTCCTCAGTCAGGCCGTTGCGCATGCGGCCGAGCTTCGGCTGACGAGCTGGGAGCGACGGTTCCGTGCGCGCATGTCGTGGATCGACCTCCATCTCGGACGCTTCCGCCGCAGCGCCGAGGAAGGAGAGGCGCTGCTCATGGAGGCGCTCGACCCGTGGCAGCGGTTCCTCGTGACCTACGTGACGGCTCAGGCGTCGATCGATCTCGCCGACTACATCCGTGCGGGCGAACTGATCGAGAGCATGGCGCGGCAGGCACGGGGCGATCAGCAGGAACGCCAGACCCTGTGGACGCGTGCTGATGCGGAGTTCTGGGCGGGCCGTCCGCGCGAGGCGATCGAGACCACCGGCAAGGTTCTGGCGCGATTCCCGCATGAGCTCTCCGTTTTCGCTCGCTTGACCCACGCGTGGGCGCACGTGGAGCTCGAGCTCGACCCCGGGGACGCCACCGCCGATCCGCACGCAGTCATGCTCCAGGGGGCACGTCCGGAGCTGGAAGCGGCAGCGTTCCTCGTCCGCGGCGCCCACCAGGAGGCGGCGGCGCGATTTCGCGTCGCGGTGGAGCTATGGCGCGACAGACAGGCGCGGGGCGAACTGCGCTGTCTCTGGGGTCACGGCGAGGCCCTGCGGCGTGCGGGAGACCCGGCGGCCCTGCGCGCTTTGGAAGAGGCCGAGGCACGCGCGCTCGAGCTCGATGGGCTCGCCGTTCTGACCCGAATCCGCCGCTCGCTACGCCTGGCCGGCGCGCGGCGAAATGCCCCGCGCACGAAGACCGCGGCCGGTCTGACGGGCCGGGAGTCGGAGGTGCTCGAGCTCGTCGCGCAGGGCTTGACGAACGAGGCGATCGCGCGCCGCCTCGGGGTGAGCCGGCCGACGGTCGTCAGGCTCATCGGCTCCGCGCAGCACAAGCTCGGTGCAACGAGCCGCACACAGGCGGCGGCTCTAGCGGCGCGGCAGTGACAAGAACGTTGCTCATCATCGAGGCGTCAGGAAGGGCCCTCTCGCATGCGATTGCCGAAGTGGAGCGGACGAACGCCCGGATCGTCGACGGCTGGCGGCACGACCCGTCCGTCGTCTGCACCGGCACGGTCCGCGACGCCGCGGACGCAGCCGAGGCGCTCCTCGCCGTCGTCGCCGGCGCCGGCCTCGTCATCCACGTCCAATGCGACCGGGCAATCATCGACCGGCTGGTCGACGACCTCCGTCGCTTCGGGCGCGTCGACCACCGCACAACTGAGCCCGCAGACGGCCCTGCGCTCACTGCCGACGAACGCCGGCTGCTCGACTTGCTCGCCCAAGGCAGGAGACTCGGCGATGCCGCCGCGGACCTCCACCTCTCCCGTCGCACCGTCGACCGCCGCCTCGCCGCCGCCCGGCGCAAGCTCGGCGTCGCCACTACCGCCGAGGCAATCGTCAACTACGGCCAGATCAGATGACGCGCGACTTGCCGCTGGGCTCCGACACCGGGCGTTTCCCCCCGACACCGCCAGCCTGCTACCCGGCGCCCTGGCACCTACCGGGACCCGACTCACACCGGCAGGCGGATGCGAGCTTGTGTCCGGATCAGATCACCAAGCATCACCTCCGAACTCACGCGCGGGCACACGCGGGCACACTCTGATGTTCCCTCGTTAGGCACGTCTACGGGCCGGATTCGGCTTGTTCAAGCGCAACCGAACCTGTCAGACCCCCTCCGTAGCGCGGAGAGTTCGCCAATCACTCCGCCGTGAGGCGCGGTGGTTCAGTGGCGGGCGCGACGAGACCTCCCAAAGTGACGGCACGCCCGACGCAGCGCCGGTTGCGGTTGCAGCAGCGCGGTGACAAGTGAGATCTTCGAGCGATGGGCTCCGAGATGAACAGCGACGGCGACGGGATGGCACGTGATCCGGATGAGGTTCTGTCCGAGCTGCTGTTCGGTTTCCTTGGAACGCAGCTGCTGTACGTCGTTTCCGAACTTGGGATCGCCGATCTGATCGACAGCGAGCCGGAGACGATCGATGTGTTGGCCTCGCGCGCGGGCGCCTCGCCTGACGTTCTGTATCGGATCCTACGCGCGCTGGCGGCGCTTGGTGTGTTCACCCAGATCGAAGATCGAGCATTCGCACAGACGTCAACGTCGAAGCTGCTTCGGCGCGATTCCGGCTCAGGCTGGCACGAGTTCACGATCGTGTACGGGAGTGTGTACCGCGCGTTCGCTGAAGCACTGCCAGCCGTGAAGACCGGCGACAACATGTTCGAACGTGCGTCGGGGTCGGGCTGGTGGGAATGGCTCGCGGCGCGACCTGAGCTTGGGTCGGCGTTCAATCGCGCGATGCAGGCGGGTGCACAGGCGCGGATCGCCGCCCTCCGCAATTTCCCGTGGCAGGAGGTCGACACGGTCATAGCGACCGCTGCGCGATCGAGAAGGGAAGTTTCTTCGAACGGGTGCCGCGAGGTGGTGACGTGTACCTACTCGCCAAGGTGCTTCACGACTGGGACGACGACGACGCGGTGAAGATCCTGCAGCGGGTTCGCGACGCTGCCAGCGCAGACACGCGCCTGCTCATCCTCGATTCAGTGATCACATCGGAAGAGAGCTCCCGGCGCACGAAGCTGCTCGACCTCGTTCTGCTCGCACTCGTGAACGGCCGCGAACGAACAAGCGACCAATGGAGTCAGCTGCTCGACCGGGGCGGCTGGTTCGCAACCTCGATCGAGAACGGACTCATCCAGGCACAGCCGGCAAGCCCGTAGAACAGAACCGACCACGTGCTCGAGCGTGCTGTTGTGAACAACTTTGATCGCGCCGGCCCCAGGGGAACACTGAGGGAACAGCAACGCGGGCGCTGACTTCGGTGCGAGCCCCGGGCCGGCGAATCAGTTGGGCTGGCGCGCCGTCCGATCGAGCTCCTCCAGCGTCGCGGCAGCGGCCGCATCGCGGGCGGCTACGAGTTGCTCGGGTGGCAGCTCCGCCTCTAGCCGATCCAGAGCCCGGCGGGCGGCGAAGGCGTAGGACGGGGGGAGCTGCTCGTGACCGATCACGAACGTGAGGATCACGGCGGCCCTCTCCTGTTCGGCAGGATCTTCGGCGAGGCACGCGCCGATCCCGCTGAGTGCGAGGAGCTCGAGCGAGACGGCCTGCGCGTCGTGCGCAAGCTCGAGCGCCTCGCCGAATTTCACGCGCGCCTCGGCGCCGTCTCCGAGCGCGAGTACCGCAAAGCCGATGCGGCAGAGCGCCGTCATCAAGCCCCAGCGGTGGTTGACCTGACCGAACGCCTCATAGCCGGCGCGCCCGAGCCGCAGGGCCTCGGAGTAGTCGCCCAGCTCGAACGCGCTCAGGCTCGCGCGGCTGAGGGCGTATCCCGGTCCTGCGGCGTCGCCGACGGACGCGAACAGGTCGCGCGCTTCGAGGTGCAGTTGAAGCGCGTCGCCGAAGCGCTCCTCGGCATCGGCGAGGAGACCGAGCTTGCCAATGGCATACGCGCGCAAAAGCGGGTTGCCGAGCTGGGCCGAGAGGACATGCGCAGCCTCGAACGCCTCGCGTGCCGCCTCGAGGTCGTCCATGAGAAGTCGGGCAAAACCGAGATCCATCAGACCTCCGCTCTCGGTCAGCCCGTCGCCGATCGCTTTCGCGATCTCATTCCCCTCTTCGAGGAACCGCGCTGCGTCCAGGAAGACGTCCCGATAAACCGCCATGATGCCCAGCGAGCACAGGCAGAGTGCGAGCTCTCGCTTCAGGTTCCGCTCCCGCAGCACCGGCACGCAGCGGGCAGCGAGCCCGTCAGCTTCGGTGTCGTATCCAAGTCGGGCCCCGATGGCGATCCGGTACATCGCCGCCGCCAGCGCGACGACGCTCGCGCTCCCGGGGTCATCGGCGTCGAAGCCGGCGGTGCGCGCGAGTCGCCCGAGCGTCTCGGCGCCGTCGAACCAGCTGTGCATCCAGAGGAACGTGTAGAAGGCTTCGAGGACCTCGAGCGCCGCGTACTCGTCGTCATCCGCCACGCTCCATTCGGCCGCAGCGCGAAGGTTGTCGAGATCGCCGCGCAGCTCGTCCCGGGCGACCGCCATGTCGGGGCCCATGAGTGCCGTCTGCCTATCCCGGAGCATCGCCGCGTAGTGACGCGCGTGCCGCTCACGGGCGTCCGCCTCCTCGGCGGAAGACAGGCGCAGCTGCTCGGCCGCGTACTGACGGAGCAGCTCGTGCAGCTCGAAGCGGCCGAAGTCCGGACGGCGCAGGAGCGACTTAGCGACGAGCTCGGAGAGGAGACGCAGGTCGGCGCCCGTGACCGCGAGCGCGGCGCCGCGATCGAAGCTGCCGCGGAACACGGACAATCGCGAGAATGCGCTGCGCTGGTCGTCGGTGAGCAGGCGCCACGACTGATCGATGGCCGCCCGCAGGCTGCGATGTCGTTCCGGCACGTCGCGCATCGACGTGGCCAGGAAGTCGATGCTGCTCTCGATCTCGTCCGCGATCTCGGCGCAGGACAGCACCGTCACCCACGAGGCCGCGAGCTCGATGCCGAGCGGCATCCCGTCGACGAGCCGGCAGATGCGGAGCACCTGCGCGTACCCAGCGTCGTCGAGCGCGAAGCCCGGTACGACCTGCGCGGCCCGCTCGACGAACAGGTGCACCGCCGAGGCGCTCCCTGTTCCGTTCTCAGCGAGACCGAGTCCCTCAACGTCGAACACCCACTCGCTCTGGACGTTGAGCCGCTCCCGAGAGGTTGTCAGGAGCTCGACGTGCGGGGCGCGCTCGATCACCTGTGATAGAAACCCGGAGCCCTCGACGAGATGCTCGAAGTTGTCGAGCACGAGCAGCGTCGAGCGCTCGCTGAGGTAGTCCAGCAGCTGGTCCTGCGCCGAGAAGCCGCTGTGCACGGCGTCGATTGCGAACTGAATCGCTTCGGCGAGGGCGGGCGCGAGGAACTCCGGCGAGGCGACGGAGGCGAGCGGGATGAAGTGGACGCCGTGCGGATAGCGGTCGACGCGCCGAGCGGCGGTCTCGAGGGCGAGTCTGGTCTTGCCCGCTCCGCCCGGCCCGACGAGCGTCAGCAAGCGGCATCGAGGGTCATCCAGCAGCCGGTCGATCGCTTCGAGCTCCGACGCCCGGCCGACGAACGACGTTCGCGGCACCGGGATGTTCTTCATGCCCGCCTCGATCGTCTTGAGTAGTGGGAAGTCGCACGGAAGCCCTTCAATTTCGAGCTGGTAAATGCGCTCCGGAGCGCTCAGGTCCTTGAGACGGTGCACGCCGAGGTCGCGGACGTCCCCGTCCACGAGCGCACGGGTCGTCGGTGACAGGAGCACCTGCCCGCCATGCCCGACGGCGGCGATGCGCGCGCCCTTGTGCACGTCAAGGCCGACGTAACCCTCGTCGGTCAACCGAGGCTCGCCCGTGTGCAGCCCCATGCGCACGCGAATCGGCCCGCCGGCAAGTGCGCGCTGACCGTCGGCGGCGGCGGCGACGGCGTCCGACGCGCGGGCGAAGGCGACGAAGAAGGCATCACCCTGCGTGTCGACCTCGACGCCCTCGTACTCGGCAAACGACGCGCGGAGTCGCCGCCTGTGCTCGTGCAGCGCCTCCCCATAACCGTCGCCGAGCTCCTGCAACAGCCGCGTCGAGCCCTCCACATCCGTGAACAGCAACGTCACCACACCGGTCGGGAGCCCGCCCACCATCGCAGAGGATCATGCGCCGATGTCCATTCGCTGTCCAGCGAGCGCGACACCGCGCCGTACGACGGGTCGGAGCACGTGAAGCGGGTCGGCGCCAAGTTGTGCGTGGCGCCGCGTTCGGCCAGGACTTCGTCCCTGGGGACAGGAACCCGTAGCAAAGCACTCCGTTGATGAAGAGTCTTGTACTACGCGACGGGAGCCGCCAACGCGGCCGCACGCTCGGCGAGTCGGTTCAGGCCGAAGCTCTCTGCCTCGGCTGCGACACGCTCGATGAGCTTCGGTGCGTCCGCGTCCCCGGCGGCGAGGAGCGTCTCGGCGAGGCGGAGGCGGTGGTGCGTTGCCCAGATTGCTGCGCCGGCGCGTTCCTCGACCTCGATCGCCTGCCGGTACCGGGCCGCGGCCGCGTCGAGGTCGCCCGCGAGCGCGGCCAGCCGCCCGAGAGCGCCGGCCACGCTCCCATACGAGATGAGTCCTCGTACAGCGACGGCGAGACGGTCTGCGAACGGCTCGAGCAGCTGCGTGAGCTCGGTTCCGAGCTCGCGGTCGTTGAGCAGCACCGCCGCCTCGCTCAGTTCCTTCGTCGCCGTGAGCCAGTTCATGTCGCGCGGCCACGAATGCGGCGCGCCTTCTGCGCGCTGCGCGCGCAGCTCCCGCCGTGCCTCGGCCTCCTCACCGAGGGCGGCCAGCATCCACACGTACATCGATCGGTAGCCCCAGCTCGCGGGCGAGGTGCGGATGCGCTCGCGCTGCCATTCGAGGTCGAGATCTTCCGGACGGTCATCGGCGAGGGGGATCGCCCAGTGCAGGAGGTATGTGAACTCGACGTTGCGATCGCCCGCGCGGCGTCCCAACTCGACCGCGCGCCGCTGGAGCCGTGCTGCGTCTGTGATGCTGCCGGCGAGGTAGGCACGGGCGCTGCGCCATGCGGGTATCCACCAGGAGTAAACGGAGAGGTCGCTGCGTCCCGCCGCGTCGGCGTAGGCGTCAAGTTCCGCCTCGAGCGCGGCGCCGTCGCCGAGCTCGTCGAGGTCGACGATCCGCCACGTCCGCGCCTGCAGCTCGAGCACAGCGTCCTCCGCCTGGCGCGCGACCGCGAGCATCTCGTCCGCGAACTCGAGCCTCTCGCGCGTGTGGTCAGGTCCCCAGAGGACGACGTGCCGCGCGCCGAGCGCGGCGGCGATCGCGCGCGGATCTCCCGTCGCGCGCGCTGCTGCCACGGCGTCGGCGGAGAGCCGATCGCGCCGCGCGCGGTCGGCGTCGTAGGTGAGCTCGATCGCAAGCCGACTCTGGACGCGCGCGCGCAACTCGGCTTCGTCGTCGGCGAGCGCGTCGAGTGCCTCCGAGAGCAGCGCCACCTGCTCCCGGTCGACGGCGAGGATGGTCAGGCCGGCTCCACCGAGGCCGAGTGCCGCCCGCGCAAGCAGTGCGCCCTCGCCGAGCCGCCGCGCAGTTGCGGCCGTCCGCGTGAACACTTCCTGGGCGGCGTCCGGGCGGTCGGCCTGCATCAGAGCCTCGCCGAGCGCGCACTCGAGCAGGGCGCGCGGGGCAGGAGCCCGTACCTGCGCGACCGCGCGGGCGAGCAGGTCGGCGGCGGCAGCGGCCGCGTATCCGCGCACAAGCACTGCAGCCGCTGCTTCGGCGAGCACCGCGAGACGCTCCGACGGGACGAAGGGCGCGGCCTCGAGTGCGTGCCGCGCCGCCGCGACGACCGCCTCGTCGGAGCCGCGCGGCACGAGCGCTTCGAGCGCGCGCGCGTGCAGCCGGGCGCGCTCACCCGCGTGCGTCGCCTGCACAAGCGCTTCCTGAACAAGAGCGTGTGCGAACGCCGCCCGCCCGCCGTCTCCTGGCGTACGCACGAGTAGTCGCGCTCCGGCGGCCGCGTCGAGCGCCGCAAGTGTTTCATCGAGATCGCGGCCGGCGACGGTGGCCGCGAGCTCGATCTCGAACTCCCGACCCAGGACCGCCGCCGCCTGCAGCACGGTCCGCACCTCCTCGCCGAGCGTCGCGACGCGCGCCGCCACCAGCTCGGCCACCCCCGCTGGGAGGACGTCCGTTGTGCCGGTATCCAGAAGCGCCTCGAGGAAGAACGGGTTACCGCCGGTCCGAGTCCGGAGCAGCTCCGCATCGGCCCGCCCGGCAAGAAGCGCCTCCGTTTCGCCGAGCGACAAGCCCTCGAGCTCGACCGCCGTGGCCTCGAACGCATGCGCAAAGGCGGCGTATCCGTCCGGTCGCGCGGTAGCGAGGACGAGCACCGGCATGGACGCACCCCGAACTGTCAGATGGTGGAGGAAGGCGAGCATCGCGGCATCGGCCCAATGCACGTCGTCGAGGACGAGCAGGAGCGGCCGCCCGGCCGCGGCATGCTCGATCGCCCCGACGAGTGCGTCGTGGAGTCGCACGCGGCCGGCCTGCACGTCCGACGCCTCGCGCAGCTCCGGCGCGTGCGCCCCGAGCGCTTCGACAAGCGGCGCGTACGGCTGGTCGAGCTCGCGCTCGGCGCGGCCGGCGAGAACAGCAGCGCCGCCGGCGTACACCTCGGCGGCGAAGCGCGCCGCGAGACGACTCTTGCCGATACCCGGCTCGCCGACGACCAGCGCTACTCCGACGCCACCGTGCGCCAGCGACGCCCACGCCGCAGCCAGCCGTGCAAGCGCAGCATTCCGGCCGACGAACCGCGTCCGCCAGCGCTCCGGACGCAGCCGGGCTGGGAGCGGCGGCTGCTCGCCTACCGCGGCGCCGCCCGAGCGAAACGAGGCGGCAAGGTCGCGAGTCGTCGTCGAGGGCGCAAGGCCGAGCTCGCGGCGGAAGCGCGCCCGCAGCCGTTCGTAGACCGCCAGCGCCGCGGCCGGCTCGCCGTTCTCCGCGAACGCGCGCATCAAGTCACGATGCGCTGACTCGTCGAACGGGTCGAGCTCCGCCCGACGCCGCGCCGAAGCGAGCGCCGCCACCGGATCGGCGGCCGCGGCGGCGACGGCGGCGAGCGCCGAGCTCCAACGGTCGCGATGGCGGTCGCGCGCCCGCAGCGCCCAGTCGTCCACGAGGTCGGGAAGCAGCTCGCCGCGCGCGAGCTCGAGCGCCGCCTCCGGCGCGCCCGCGTCGAGGAGCGCATCGAACTCCCGCACATCGACCTGTACGCCGTCCGCGAGGCCGACCCGATCGCGCGTCGCGGTGACTGACGCGTTCCCGATTGAGCGGCGAACAGCAGTGAGCGCTGTCCGCAGGCTCGCGCGTGCGCTGGTGTCGAGGACGTCCGGCCAGAGCGCGGCTGCGACCGCCGCGCGCGGATGCGTCCCCGGGTGGAGTGCAAGCCACGCGATCAGTGAGCGCGCCGGCCTCCCGGCCGGGGCCGAGACGGCGCGCCCCTCGACCTCGAGCTCGAGCGGGCCCAGCAGACGCACATGCACTCGCACCATCGTCCGGCGAGCGTACTGCGG
This sequence comes from Thermoleophilia bacterium, assembly GCA_025936595.1. Classification (GTDB taxonomy): domain Bacteria; phylum Actinomycetota; class Thermoleophilia; order Gaiellales; family Gaiellaceae; genus PALSA-600. Next base: position 9,696 of record JAICTB010000008.1, read on the forward strand.
CAGATCGCCAACGCACAGGTTGCCGGCCGTTTGCGGTCTGTTTGCGGTCGCCGGCGATGGTTGTCTCGTTCAGCCCACCCGACTAGGAGGTCAGCAATGACAACGGTTATTCAGCAGGAGCCCGACGCGGCCGCCGTCGAGCAATTCATCGGTCGCGGCATCACCGACATCGCGGGCGCAATGACGACCATCTTCTGCATCGTCGGCGACCGGCTCGGGCTCTTCCGTGCACTCGACGAGGGGTCGGCGACCGCCGCCGAACTCGCCGCCCGGGCGGAGATCGACGAGCGGTACGCGCTCGAGTGGCTCCGGGGCCTCGCCTCGGCCGGATACGTCGAGGAGGGCTCAGACGGACGCTACTTCCTTCCGCCGGCGCAAGCGGTCGTGCTCGCTCGCGAGGGCAACGCGATGTTCGTCGGCGGCGCCTTCCAGGAGCTCGGCGGCATGCTCCCCGCGCTCGAGCGGATCATCGGGGCGTTCCGGGCGGGCGGTGGTGTACCGCAGGCCGCCTACCCCGACGACGCGTACACCGGCATGGCGCGCTTCACCGCGGCCTGGTTCGACCACCACCTGCTCGGAGCCTGGCTGCCGCTGCTGCCCGAGCTCCGCGAGCGACTCGAGCGCGGGATCCGCTGGGCCGACGTCGGCTGCGGCGCCGGCCGCGCAGTGATCCGGCTCGCCCAAGCGTTCCCGCAGTCCACCTTCGCCGGCTTCGACGCCTTCCCGGCCCAGGTCGAGCGGGCGCGCGCCGCAGCCGACGTGGCGGGTGTCGCCGACCGGGTTACCTTCGAGGTCGTAGATGGGGCACAGGGCATCCCCGGGCGCTGGGATGCGATCTCCACGTTCGACGTCGTCCACGACGCGGTCGACCCCGATGCGCTCGTCGCGGGCATCCGCCACTCGCTCGCCGACGACGGCACCTACCTGATGCTCGAGATGAACTGTGCAGACGAGCACGCGGAGAACCGCGGCCCGCTCGCGACGGTGCTGTACGGGTTCAGCATCCTCTACTGCATGACGACCTCGCTCGCCCACGGCGGCGCCGGGCTCGGCACCTGCGGCTGCCCACCCGCAGTCGTCCAACGGATCGGCCATGACGCCGGCTTCGGAACCGTCCGCGAGGTCCCGATCGGAGACCCCTTCAACCGACTCTACGAGCTGCACCCGTAACAGCGCTCACGGCGGGCGGCGTGACCCCCCTGCGGACCGACGATTGACCCAGGCAGAAAGGGCCGAGAGAATCGCGGCGGCCCTTACGACAGGAGGTTTCCCATGGCAGGCGTTGAGAAGCGTGACTTCGAATCACCCGACGAGTCGCGCACCCCTACGAAGACCCGCTCGGACATCGTGCATCTCGGCGGAACGACAGCAGCACGACTGACGCTCGAGCCCGGTTGGAGATGGTCAGAATGCGTGAAGCCTGTGGCCGGGACGGACACATGCCAGCACAAGCACGTGGGCGTCGTTCAATCCGGCCGCATGCGTGTGACCCACGAAGACGGGACAGTGGTCGAGATCTCTGCCGGCGAGGTCTACGTCATCGAACCCGGCCATGATGCCGAGATTCTCGGCGAGGAGCCCTTCGTCGGCTACGAGTTTGCGCCGAAGGCCGCCGAGGAGTACGCGCGGCGGTAGGCGGCGCGTCGAACGCGTTGAGCCTCGAGACCTGACGACGACGTCCCGGCGGGCCGACCAGCTGGACGCCAACCGGGACGCCGTCGCCGTCCGTGAGCCGGTAGACGGTGTGGTGGGTTTCGGCTGCCTCGTGAAGAAGCGGCGCGATCCGCGAACGTGAGCTGTCGGTCATGTGCGGGCCAAACCTAATCGGCAAAGCGAGAGGTGCGGTAGGCCTCAGAGAGTGCTCGTGGCGACCTCGAAGAGATCGGCCGAAACTCTGCTGCCTTCCCAACTGGCGAATAGGTCGCCGAGGCGGCGCGGCATCTCCTCATCGAACGTCGACTCGGCCGAGCGCGCGTGCTCCTCACTATCGAAGAGCGTTATCGAGATGAACCGTCCGTCGGAGGCCGCGAGATCGAGCCGACCCCCGTAGCCCGCCAGCGCTTCGACCATCGGCTTGATGACCGCCTCCGCTTCGGCCATCGTCTCGCGTGCACGTTCAATGTTGATTCCCTCGAAGATGGCAACGCGCGCGACCATGTCTCCTCCTGAGCTTGGGGTCGCGGCCAGAATACGACCTCTCGGCGGCAAGGGGAGTCTTCGAGAGTAAATAGGTTGGAGGTGGAGAGCCGGAAGCCTGGTCGGCGCTTTGTCGCCATGGCCGCCGCGGCTCGCACCTCACTTGTCCGGCGCTTGGGCTGGCGTCCGCGGGAGCTCCAGTCAGAACCAGAACGGCTGATCGCTACTGATCAGCTCGATGTCGAGGCGGGCGCGCCCGATGATGCGGCCGGTGCGCGGCTGGAGCAGGTCTTGGCGGCGGAAGACGGAGCTGCCCTGGTTGCCGCCGACGAGCACGCCGCGTGGGACCTGGTCGACGGCGCTGATCGGCTGGTCGTCGTAGCGGTGGTAGAGCTCGTGGCCGCCGGCGTCGTAGGCGGTGAGGCCGCTCCCTTTCATCGTCGAGGTCCGTGAGTCCCAGCTCGACCCGAAGGCGAAGAGGACGCCGCTCGAGGAGACAATCGAGGTCGTGGTGTGGTCGAGCGTTCGGACACTCCAGTTGCGGGTGTCGATCAGCTTCAGCCCGGCCGGCGTGTCCGTTTCCTGGTCCTGTCCGCGACTGTCGACCGACGCCTCGTAGTCGACGCCGGTGACGGCGACGTGGCCGTCGCCGAGCCAGACCGCCTGGCGCTGCGGTCCTTGCATCGCCTTTGCTTCGGCCTTCGGCTCGAGCCAGTCGTGCAGCCGCCCGAGGAGCGAGATCGGCTCCAACAGCTCGTGGTAGCGGACCGACAGGCGGCGGAGATCGATCTCGGCGACCGGCGCGCCTGCCTGGACGACGAACGCCCGTGCCGAGGCTGGATCGACGGCCAGGCCGGGGTTCCACTGGTGCGCGACGAAGCGCGCGCCGCTGCCCGAGCGCTGCCAGCCGGAACGGATCTGGTCGAGCCGCACAGTGCGCACACGGCCGTCGGGCGCCACAACAAGCAGGCGCGACGTGCCGATCGCGAACTTCGGACCGACGACGAGCACGAAGCCGCCGCGGTAGGCGGCACCGGCCTGCAGCGAGCTCTGCAGGTCGCGTCGCCAGAGCACACGTCGCGTGTCGGCGTCGACGCCACTCACGATCGTGTCGCCGAGCCCGCAGCAGCCCGGTGACACAACGACTGCGAGGACACGCGATCTGCTCGCCCAGGTGCTCGCGAAGACGAGCCCGCGCGCACTGGGCCTGACGAGCTCGACGTCGCCGAGCACGCGCAGCCGGCGCAGATCGTAGAGTCGCAGCTCGGCGGTGACGTCGCTTCCCGCAGCGAGCCGCTCGCGCGCGGGTGCGAAGCTCCAGCCGAAGACATGACCGCCGGTGGCGGCGCTTCGGCCGCGCTCCGGCCGCAGCGTGCCCGGATCGACCGCGTACAGCCGCGGCGGCGGGCCGGCGAAGCCATACAGAACGTGCGCGCTGCTGCCGACCGGCGCCAGGCTCGGCGACGCGCCCGCCGACATTGAGCCGAAACCGGCGGCGACGAGGGAACAGAGCGCGAGCAGCGCGGCCGCAACCACGGCACGCGCCAGCGCGTCGACATCGCGCGGGCTGCTAGCCGCCGGCCGCACGGAAGACGATCGAGCGACTGAACGTCCAGCCGTCGATCTGGAACGCATAGCAGCCCGGCTTGCGGATCCGCACATAGGAGGGCCTGTCCTTCGTTCCTTCGGGGAGCCTGAGCTCCGTTGGCGGGATGCGACCACGGTCGAAGCGCACCCTGTAGGAGTTGTCGAGGCCGATGCCCCGTACGAGCACAGGCCCACGGTAGGCGGGATCGACGAACCAGAGCACCTTGGCGACGCCCCAGAGCGTTGCGTCGACGTCGTTTCGGCGCCAGGTGATCGCGATCGTCCCGTCTCCCCAGCCGATCGGATAGGCGGGCCCCGGACCGACCCCGCGTGCGACGCCGTAGCGAGCGAAGTTGAACTTGTCGGCGGAACCCGTGACCGGGCAGGAGCCGTTGGGGCCGAGCGTCGGCACTTGCAACTGCCGGCGCAGCGGCGTCCACACGTCGACCAGCGGATCGTTGACGATCCGGAAGAACAGATCACCGGGCTTCGTCCCCTGCGGAGTCGACGCGAACCCGTGCAAACCGATCCGGACTCGGCGGATGCCGCCGGCCGGAACGACGACAGTCGCGACGAAGCGGCCCGGCCGCGTCTCCGTGGCGACGGCAGTCGATACCGCGCCGTGCGCACCGAGCAGACGAAGGAAGACGCCGCCGGCGCCGAACGGGCGCCCGCTGTCTAGTTCAGCGAGTCGCCACTCGACCCGCAACGTCGACCCAGGCGCCGCCTGCTTGGGAATCGCGCTCAGGAGCGTGGCCTCGACATTGTTCTTCGCACCGGCTGAACCGACGGCGACCAGAGCAAGCACGATCAGCAGACCGACGCGCTTCATGCGACGAGTATCGCCCTTACAAGGCGTTCCCACGGCGCTCCGAAATCGGAACCCGGTGATGTTTGAGCTCCTGGTGCCACGCGAGGCCATCATCGGAGTTACGAGGGCGCACGCCACCCGGGTCCCAATCGCCTGCCCGACCACTGATCCAAAGTCGAGTTCGCCGCACCCGCCCCGCTCCGTGGCGAGTCGGTTGACAGCGAGAACCTGGATCTGAGATGGTTGTCGTGTCGAAGCCCGTAGCCCGGAAGCTCTTCGGAGCCAAGGGTCGCGGGCTTCGGCATTTTCGGGACATCTGTCGCAGCCGTTTCGAACCCGTTCGACACCTCGTCGGGTCCGATCCGTTTAGACGAGCTGGCACGCGCGCCAACCCGGACAGGCTTTTCATGAAGCTGGAGAGGTTGGGCGTAGCTCGGCTTAGCGGACAACCCAGAGGGCCGCGGGCGCGAACGGTGACTCGTAGGTCTTGGGGGCGAGTTCCCAGGTGAGGCTGTTGTTGCCGAGGCGGGCGTTGGCGGGGATCGGGATCTGCATCGCGAACAGCACGCTGCGGTGCGGCGCGATCTCGCTCACTGGCCGGCAGTTGAGCACGTATGGCCGCGCTGCCGCGGGCAGCATCTGCTCGATGTAGGTCGGGCAGCTTGTGCGCGCGAACCGGAACGGCTCGCTGCTGGTGTTAGTGAGCGCGATCCGGTAGCGGAAGAGTTCGCCGCGGTGTACGCGGAAGGCGCGCAGCCCTGGCTTCACCTCGACGGGGCGTGAGCCGATGATCGCGACTCGTATTGGCAGACGCGAGCGTTCCGGGAGTCTGCGTGGCGTCGGTGTGAACGGGGCAACCGAGATAGTCGAGGGGGCCTGGGGTTGGTCGCAGCGCGGCGCCTGCCCGAGCGATACGACCAGGCTGGTGTGATTCGCGAATGCGATCCTGAGCCCGTCGGGCGGGGTCGAGGTGTTGCCGCCGCCCGAGTTGCCGGGGCCGCACCAGTTCGACCAGAAGAGCGAGACGGAGGCCGACTTGCCCGGTGCGAGCGCACGCAGCGACCCGGGCGGGTCGGCGAGCACGTCCGTTGGCTGCGGGGAACGGGCGAGTCGCTTGATCCGCACTCGCGTCGCCGCCGCGGTCGACCCCGTGAACGACAGACGGGGCCAGCCGAGCAACGAGCAGGCAGAGCGGCCCGCGTTGGTCAGATCCACGCCGCCGACCAGCGATCCCGTCGCGCCTTGCAGGAACAGGTGCGCATGCAACCGATCGGCGCGGCACGGTGCCGCGAGCGGCGGGTGTGCCGACGCCTTCACGGGGCGTTGGTCGAGCCAGGGAATGGTCGGCGCTGCGGCACGGGCCGAGGCCACGGCGAACCCGACCAGCGGCAGGAGCAGAACCAGCGTGGCCGCTGCCGTCCGTGTCCGGGTCATCGGTTGATCCTGATCACGCCTCCGCCCTGCGTGGTCGTCCAGACGGAGCTTCCTGTTGCGGTCGCGCCGAGCGGCTCGCTGTCGAGCTCCACTCGGCTGCCGACCATCTGCCCGTCGGCGATGTGGACGCGGCTCGCGGAGCGGTCACCGACGATCCAAAGCAGCGGTCCGGCGGCGACTGCGATTTCGCCGTTCGCACCCGAGGGCGGGTCGAAGCTCAGCCTGCGGGTGCGCGGGTCGAGATGGGCGACCTGGTCGTGGTTGGCGTCGTACAGCCAGATCGTCCCCTTTCGGGTGGTTCCCATCCAGAGCAGGTCGCCGAGTGCGCGACCTTGTGAGGCGGGCTCGCGGGCGACGTCGAGCGGCCTGCCGACGACGCGGTTTCTTGTCGGGTCGAGCTCCCGGATCGCGCCGTCTTGGCGGTCGGCGACCCAGACCTTGCCGGCGGCGAACGTGAGCGCTTGCGGGTAGTGGCCGACCTCGATCGCTGCGATCGTCTTGCCTGTTTGCGGGTCGAGGCGGTAGACGCTGCCGGTGGCGGCGTACGTGATCCAGACCGAGCCGAGGCCGTAGCTGATCGTGTCGGCAGGGATGACCTGGTCGATATCGCGGCCGCGGCCGCCGACCTGCGCACGGAGCAGGATCCGCCCGTTGTTCGGGTCGATTCGCACGAGCGTGGCCGGCCGGTCGCGACGGGGCGGAACGACGAGCGTCCACACCGAGCCGAGCGCGGTCGCGATCACGCGGCTCGGCCCGCCGATCTGCACGGGCGCGCCAACAAGCCGGTTCGTTTGCGGGTCGAGCTCGTAGACGAGCCCGTGCTCGTGGTCGCCCGACTCGGCCAGCAGCCAGACCCGACCGAATCCGTACGCGAGGCCGGTGACAGAGCGTGGGTGAAGCGAGAGCGTCGGCCCGAGCCGCGGCGCCGGTGCCGAAAGGTGTGGAGTGAACGGCACCAACTCCGTCGTCTCGCCACTGTCGACGAGCACGAAAGCGCGGCCGCTGCCGGTCAACTTGCCGGCGCCGCCCGACTCGTAGATGCTCGTGTTCGGGCTGCCGTCCACACGCACGCCGGCCGGGCCGAGCGCATCGAGGCGAAGCGGACCGGGCGAGCGCTTGCCGAAGAGCGCGTAGAGCGAGCCCGAGCCGAGCCGGCCGCCGTAGGGGGTGCTCGGTGCGAGCACGCCGAAGTCCGGCACGCCGTCGCCATTCAGGTCGCCGAGTGCGGCCAGGCTGGAGCCGGCGTTGTCACGCGTCCCCTGGATCGCGAAGCCGCGCGCGCCCAGCGTCGTCGCATCGATCGGTCCCGCTGACCTGCTGCCGAAGATCACGTACGCCGCGGGAGCCTCGGCCTGCTTGGAGCCGATCGGGAAGTCCTCGCCGCCGGTTCCGGCGCTGACCGCGATGTCGGCGAGGTGGTCGCCGGTGAGGTCGCCGATCCCTGCCACGGAGCGAGTGATCGGGGTCACGCGGGTCGGCCAGGGCGCGTTCACCGTGGTGCCGCCGTCGCCGAGCGTGTCCGGGTTCACCGGTGTGGTCGCACGACGGCCGTAAACGATCAGCGCGCCCGCGCGCGTCCCGATCACGACGTCGGCGAGCCCGTCGCCGTTCACGTCGCGCGCGTTCGCCAGCCACCGACCGGCGACGTCCTCCAGCTTCCAGGAGTCGCTAACCGTGAAGCCGCTCGAGCCGAGAGCGCCGAGATCGACCGTGCCTGTACGAGCGCCGCCGAAAACGACGTAGACAACGCTCCGCGCCGAATGCAGCGGCGGGATAGTGATCGCGTCGCCGCACTGCGACGCCTTCAACTGCTGCACGCGCACCGCGGTCCGCCACTGCGCACCAATCAGCAGATCCGGGCGGCCGTCGCCGTTCACGTCGCCGCCGCCCGCGACCAGCATCCCCGCCTGGTAGATCCGGCCGCCCGTTGGTCCCGCGAGCGCGAAGCCACGACCACCGAGACTGGACACGTCGACGGAGCTCGTCGATGCCTTGCCATAGACCACGTAGGCGCGGCCCGGCTGGTCGACGTCGCCGGGCGCACCGATCAGCAGATCGGCCAGCCCGTCTCCGTTCACATCGCCAACCCCGGCGAGCGAGCTGCCCAAGCCGCTCGTCCCCGGCAGCGTGCTGATCCGAAAACCAGGCACGGCCACGTGGGCGAGATCAATCCTCATCGGTAGCGGGCCGCCGAAGATCACCTGCACGAAGTCGTCGTGCTTCGGCTGCGGCGGCGGCGGATTGCACCTGCCTCGCGTGACGGCCGCCGACGGATTGAAATGATCGACCGCGACCGCGATGTCGGGAACGCCGTCGCCGTTCACATCGCCGACCACGACGGCGCCCTCGATCATCCACTCGTCCCTCCGCCCCGCCGCCGGAACACGCAAACGAATCGTCCCGCGCGCCGCCGTGCTCACCACCAAGCTGCCGACTAAGTGCCGCGCCCGCAGAGGCGAGATGGGCGCCGCCACCGCCGACGGCGGCAACCGCGTGCGGCCGCCATGAGCAGAACCAGGTCGAAGCGACAACGCGACGACGGCCGTCACCGACACAGCGCCAGCGATAACGCAGCCGGCAAGAAGACGACGCCGACTCAACACGCCCGACCGCTCGGAATCCATCCGTTACGCAGTACGGCACCGACCCACTGTCTCGTCACCGGCGTGCATGTCGGGCAGACGCTAAGCCGCCCCTGTTAGCGCGCGATGATCAGCGTGCAAGGGACTCGGCGGCCCACTGGCTGATCTGGTGAGCTATCCGTGGTGCCGGTGACGCGCGCGGCGTTTTGCGTTCTCCTGGCGGTCGCGTTCGCCGGCTGCGGCAGCGCTCAGCACGTCGGCGGTCCGCTGCCGCGACGGTTCGTACCCGTTTCGTTGAGCGCACTCGGCGATCGCACCTTCCTCGTGCTCGGGAGCGTCCCTTGCCCGGCGGGCCGCTGCTACGCGATCGAGCTGACCGCCGACGGCGGCCGCAGCTTTCTCCGCCTGCCGGCGCCGCATGACATACCGACGGAGGGGACGAACCCGACGATCCGCTTCGCCGACCGACGCAACGGGTTCGTCTGGGTGCCGTTCGGTCGGGGCGAGTTCTGGAGCACGCATGATGGCGGCGCGACCTGGCGGCAGCTCACCTCACCCGACGTGGCCGCGTTCACCACCGCCTCTGGGCGCGTCTACGCCGTCGTCGCCCGCTGTACACCCAAGCGTTGCAGCCGCTACCGCTTCGCGCGCGGGTCAACCTCGGCGACACGCTGGACGGAGTCGCGGCTCCCCTTCACGCCGGACGGGCCGGTCCTCGACCTCGCCGCCCGCGGCCGGAACGTCTGGCTGCTCGGCACGCCGGCCGGGAGGAAGTATCAGCGCCACGACCTGCTCGCGCGCTCGAGCGACGGCGGCCGCACGTTCACTCCAAGCCCGGGACCGTGCTTCCCCGGACTCGGGGGCGACCTCGAACCTTCCTCGGCACGCGTCCTCTGGGCGGTCTGTCCGACCGGGATGATGGCCGGCGCCGCCCGCTCGAGCGACGGCGGCCTCAGCTTCGCGACGCTCCACACGCCGCAGCTCGTCAACTCAGCCCGACTGGCGCCTGCCAGCGACGAGACGGCCGTGGTTGCCACCAACGGCACCGGCCGGCCGCTCCGCAGCGCAGACGGCGGCGCAACCTGGCGGACGGTCGCTTGGCCGGCGAGAGACGGCTGCTCGTCCACCAACGTCGTCTTCACCGACGCACGCACCGGCGAGGCGCTCCAGGTCTGTCCACGGTCCGCGACCGTCTGGCGGACGACCGACGGTGGCGCCACCTGGTCGAAAATCCAGCAGCGATAGCCGCGGCAGGCACCTTTGGTGCGGACGCGTCGGGACCCTGGCACGAAATCAGCGAGCCGATGCTGCGTATGTACCTTGACAGTTACGTAACCGTCTTGGTACGTTAGTGGCATGGAAGCTGTTCTGCGGGCGGTCGCCGACGAGAGCCGGAGGACGCTGCTGGAGACGCTGGCCCGCGGCCCGGCGACCGCGGGTGAGCTGGCGGCGTTGCTGCCGATCGCTCGTCCGGGCGTCTCCCGCCACCTGCGAGTGTTGAGGGAAGCGGGGCTGGTCGAAGCCCGCCAGGAGGCGCAGCGTCAGGTCTACAGTCTTCGCCCCGCACCGCTCGCAGAAGTCGATCAGTGGCTTGGCCGCTACCGGTCTCTGTGGGAGCAGCGATTGGACGCCCTGCATACCGAGGTGGCGCGAGGAAAACGCGAACGAAGGAGCGCGACATGACGAGCAACGCGAGTCCGGGCACCCGCATTCTTGGCAGCCTGCGATCAGCAGACGGCGCAGGCGTCGTCCGAATCGAAGACCGCTACGACACCGGCATCGACGACCTCTGGTCGGCGATCAGCGATCCCGACCGGCTTGCCCGCTGGTTCGGCGAGGTGGATGGCGA
>JAICTB010000109.1 GCA_025936595.1 Thermoleophilia bacterium
GGCTACGACGTCCTCACCGGCGGGACCGACACGCACCTCGTGCAACTCGACCTGCGCGAGACCGAGTGGACAGGCCTCGCCGCACAGGAGCGGCTCGAGGACTGCAAGCTGACCGCGAACAGGAACACCGTCCCGTTCGACGAGCGCCCGCCGATGGTCGCCTCCGGCGTCCGCCTCGGCACGCCCGCGGCGACGATGCGCGGCTTCGACGAGCGCGACTTCCGCGAGGTCGCGTCGATCATCGTCGACGCGCTCGACGAGCGCGCCGACACGCAGGCATTGCGTGCGCGCGCCGTCGCGCTCTGCGACAAGCGGCCGCTCTACCCGGGCTTCCGCGGTTACACGATTTATCAATGAGCGTTACGGAGGTCCTGCACCCGCTGGTGCAGCACAAGCTCTCGTATCTGCGTGACAGGGAAACGCCGACCGTCCACTTCCGCAAGCTCGTCGAGGAGGTGACGCTGCTCCTCACCTACGAGGCGACGAAGGATCTGCCGAGTGAGGACGTCGAGGTCGAAACACCGCTCGAGCGCGCTCCGATGCCGCGCATCTCCGGCAAGAAGGTCGCTGTCTGCCCGATCCTGCGCGCGGGGCTCGGGATGCTCGACGGAGTGCTGACGCTGATCTCCGGCGCGCGCGTCGGCTTCATCGGCCTCTACCGTGACGAAGCGACGCTGCAGCCGGTGGAGTACTACGTGAAGCTGCCGGCGGACGTCGCGAACCGCGACGTGATCCTGCTCGACCCGATGCTCGCAACCGGCAACTCGACGGCGCACGCCGTGCAGCTCGTGAAGGACGCCGGCGCGACGAGCGTGCGTCTTATCGCGATCATCGCCGCGCCCGAGGGGATCGCGAACATCACCAGCAATCATCCCGACGTGCAGATCGTCGTCGCCGCGATCGACCGCGGGCTGAACGAGAAGGGCTTCATCGTCCCCGGCCTCGGCGACGCGGGAGACCGGCTCTACGGCACGAAGTAGTCACCGTGGTCTGGAATGAGCTGACCGGCCACCTGCAAGTGCTCTACGGCGCGGCGGCCGCGCTCGCGATCGTGCTCGTCCTCACGCCCGCGGTCGGCGCCACCGCACGGCACCTCCGGCTGATCGATCGCCCGCAAGAGGGCGAACGGGACCGTCCGACGGTCCCGCGCCTCGGCGGGCTCGCGCTCTTCCTCGGCATGTTCGTGCCGTCGCTCGCATTCCTGCCGCTCGGCGGCGAGCTGCGCGGCGTGTTGCTCGGCGCCGCGGTCGCGACGACCGTCGGCGCGATCGACGACTTCCGCCACCTGCCCTGGTGGCTCAAGCTCGGCGGCCAGGTGCTCGCCGCCGCGATCCCGACGGGCTTCGGCGTCTGGGTGCACACCTTCACCTTCATCGGGGTGTACGCGTTCCCGCCTTGGATCGGCGTGCCGCTGACGGTGGTGGGGATCGTAGCGGTGATGAACATGGTCAATTTCCTCGATGGGCTCGACGGGCTCGCGGCGGGCGTGTGCGCGATCGCCGGCACGACGTTCTGCGTGATCGAGCTCTCGCGCGCGCAGATCGGCGCGGCGATCCTCGCCGCGATCGTCGCGGGTGCCTGCCTCGGCTTCCTGCGCCACAACTTCTATCCGGCGCGCATCTTCATGGGCGACTCCGGGGCGCTGCTCCTCGGCTACACCCTCGCCGCGATCTCGGTCCAGGGGCTCCTGAAGACGGCGGCGTTGGCGACCCTCGTGCTGCCGCTCCTCGTGCTCGCTGTGCCGGTGCTCGACACGTCGTTCGTCGTCGCCAAGCGGCTGAAGAGCGGGCAGCCGATCTACGTCGCGGACGCGCGCCATCTTCACCACCGGTTCATGCGCCTCGGCTTCTCGCAGCCGCGCGCGGTCGTCTACCTCTGGACGTGGTGCGGGACGCTCGCGATCGCGGCACTCGCAACGCGATTCGCGCCGCCGCACCATCACGGCCGCTGGACGCCGGCGAACCTCGCGATCGACGCGGCGGCCGGCCTGCTTGCCGTCTCCTTCTCGCTCTACGTCGTCTATCTGCTCGAGCTCGTGAAGCTCGCGAGCCCGCGCGCGCGCCGGCGCGACGACGCGCGCAACGCCGCCTGAGCGGCGATCCAGCCGGGCGCGCCGTGCACGCCTCCGCCGGGGTGGGCCGACATCGACGCGAGGTAGACGCCGTCGGAGAGCTCGGGCCGGCCGAACCGGGGCCGCAGGACGAGCTGGTTGCGCAGGCGCGCCGTCCCGCCGTTGATGCGCCCCGGCGGCAGTCGCTCGACGCGGCGGCCGCGGACGAGCGAGCGAAAGCCCGGCGCGAGCGCCTCGATGCTCGCTTCCACTGCCGTCGGGTCGCGGAGGTCGTGGCTGTAGGCCCACGCGGTCTCCTTGCCTGCCGGCGCGCGGGTCGAATCGGCCATGGAGTACTGCCCGAAGATCACGAACGAGCCCCGGCCGCCGAGGTGGACGACGGGCGAGCGCCGCGCGGCCGCCGCGGTCCACGGCACCGGCCCGTCGAGGGTCCAGTCGAGCTTCAGCGTCGCCGGGTCGGGCAGCACACGGGACTCGCGGCCGAGGAGGCGCGCGAGCGCCCAGACGGAGATCGCGCCGATCACGGCTCGCCGCGCCTCGGGGAGGCGGTCGACGCGCGCGCCGCAGCGGATGTCCACGCCCCGCGCCTTCGCGCGCTCGACGAGCGCACGCGTGATCGCACCGGCGCCGCCCTCGACGCACGGGTACCCGTAGCGGCGCCCGAACATCGTCAGCATGACGCCGAACGCGCGTCCCGTCAGGGAGGTCGGAGGGGCGTCCGTGTGCAGCGCGTTCCCTTCGATCAGGACCCGCTCGAGCCGGTCGTCCGGCAGGCGCAGCAGGCCGAGCGCCCCCGGCTCGAGTGCGAGTTGCAAACCGGCGCGCATCTGAGGGAACGGCGTCGTCATGCCGCGCAGGACCGCCGGCTCGACGCGCCGCCAGAGCTCCGTCGCCCCGTCGCGCTCGAGCACCGCGCAGGATCCGTCGGGTGAGGGGTGGGCGAGCACGAGCGGGCCGTGCCGCCACGGGATCTCGAGGCTGAGCGTGCGAAACACGGGCGACGCCGCGCCGAGCGGGAAGAAGGCGCCGCAGAGGTCGTGCACGAACCCCGCCTCGATCAGCTCTCCCGAGCGCACCGAGCCGCCCGGCTCCTCCTCTGCCTCGTGCACCACCACCGACCAGCCGTGGTCGGCAAGCACGTTCGCCGCGACGAGCCCGTTGTGTCCCGCCCCGATGACGACGGCGTCAGGCGCGCCGGAGGTCATGGTCACCTTCCTTCACGCGCGTCACAAATCGCAGCTTAGCGGCGCTTTCCGAGCCGAAAACCGGTGTCACAAACGACTGGTATGCTCCGCGCCGAATGCAGCCCCAGGGATCGTCGTTCTCCCTCGCAGGGGCCGGTAGCGTGCTCATCGGTTTCACCGCAGCGTGCATCGCTGTGGGCGCGCTGATCGGCTGGGCGATGGGAAACGTCGGCTACGGGTTCGCCTTCGGCGCAGTCGCCGGCATTCCCGTCGGCGTCGCCGCCACCGTGATTCGCTACCGCAACATCTGATGCCCGCCTGGACAGAACCTCGCACGCCGCCGCCGGCTCTCCTGCCCGCCATCGCAGGCGCAATCGTCCTTGCCGTCGCCCTGCCGATCTTCCTGATCGCGGGCTGGCGCGTCTCCGGCTGGGCGATCGGCGCCGTGCTCTGGTTCGGCTCCGAGGCCTTCGGTGCGATCCTGGCGCGGCTCCAGTCGCGGACGGGTAACCTCGCCGCCGCAGGCGTGGTTGCTTTCGGAATGCTCTTTCGCGCGATCGCCGTCATGGTGGTCGTCTTCGCAGTCGCCGTCTCCGACAAATGGCTGGGGCTGGCCGCAGCATTGACGTATGCCGCCGGCTACTCGGCGGCGCTCGGGCTGCAGCTCGTCGCCTACTACACCGGGCCGAAGGCCGGGGTGACACAGTCGTGAAGCGCCTGATCGTCGCACTTGCCACGCTCGCGCTCCTTCTGCCTGCGAACGCGTTCGCGCGCGGCGACTTCGACCCCACGGACGAGTTCGTGCAGAACGACTGGATCCCGATCCATCTCGGCCCGCTCGATCTCTCGATCACGAAGGCGGTCGCCTACCTGATGATCGCGAGCGTCGCGACGATTCTCTTCGGCATCTTCTTCATGCGCACGAAGATCGGCAGCAAACCGGGGCGCAAGGAGACGGTCGGCGAGATGGTCTACGAGATCGCGCAGACGCAGGTCGCCGAGCAGGGCCTGCCGTCGAAGGCGATCGGCCGCTGGTTCCCGTACGTCGCGACGCTGATGCTCTTCATCTTCGTCGTCAACTTCCTCGGATTCATCCCGCTGCCGCTGACCGGCGAGACCTACCACGGCGTCCCGACCTGGGGCATCTACGCCGCGACGAGCTCCATCTCGGTGACGCTCGCGCTCGCCATCCTCACGTTCGTCTTCACGCACGTGGAGGGCATCCGCTGGAACGGCCCGGTGCGCTACTTCAAGAGCTGGATCCCGGAGGCGCCGAAGCCGCTGCTCGTGCTGATCGTCCCGCTCGAGATTCTCGGCCAGTTCATGCGCCTGATCTCGCTCTCCGTCCGGCTCTTCGCCAACATGCTCGCGGGCCACATCCTCATCCTCACGTTCATCGGCCTCATCTTCATCCTGCAGAGCATCGTGCTCGCGATCGTCGTCGTCCCGGTTGGGATCCTTTTCTACCTCTTCGAAGTGATCATCGTGATCGGCATTCAGGCCTTCATCTTCGCTGCACTGTCCGCCATCTACATCGGCTCGGCGATCGAGCCGGAGCATTAGGAGGAAACACTCATGGTCGGTTACATCCTTGCCGCCACCACCGGCGACGTGACGAAGGCCGGTAAGGCCATCGGTCTCGCCCTCGGCGTCGGCCTCGGTGCGCTCGGCGCCGGCGTCGGCATCGGCAACATCTTCGGCTCGATGATCCAGTCGGTCGCCCGCCAGCCCGAGCTGCGCGGCGAGCTGCAGGGCATCCAGTGGCTCGGCTTCGCCCTCACCGAGGCGGTCGTCTTCTACGGCCTGCTCGGCTCGATCCTCGCCTACGTCCTCGTGTGACCGAGATGCTCGCCTCCAATCCGCTGATCCAGGTCAGGCCGGGGCTGATGATCTGGACGATCGTCTGCTTCCTCGTGGTCCTCTTCGTGTTGAAGCGCTACGCGTTCGGGCCGATCCAGCAGATGATCGACACGCGGCGCGAGCGGATCGAGCAAGCGATCGCCGAGGCCGACGACGCCCGCGCGGAGGCGCGCAACCTGCTCGAGGAGCACCGCAAGCTGATCGGCCAGGCGAAGGCCGAGTCCGAGGAGATCCTCTCCGAGGCGCGCCGTATCGCGGACGCGCAGCGCGAGCGCGTGCGCGAGGAGACCGAGGAGGACCGGCAGCGGCGCCTCGAGGAGACGCGCCGCCAGATCGAGCAGGCGACCCACCAGGCTCTCGGTCAGATCCGCGACGAGGTCGGCAAGCTCAGCCTGATTGCGGCCGAGAAGATCACACGCAAGACGCTGACCGGCGCCGACCAGCAGCGCCTGATCGACGAGGCGCTCGCAGAGATCGACTTCTCGCAGCTCGAAGGGAGTCGGTCATAGCGGTCGCGCACCGCATCTACGCGCGCGCGCTGCACGAGGCGGCGCAGGAGGACGGGAAGGTCGAGGCCGTCCAGCAGCAGCTGCACGAGCTGCGCGGCGCTGTCTCATCCGTCGACGAGCTGCGCACGATGCTCGAGAACCCGGAGGTCGACACCCGCGTGAAGGCCGACGTGCTCGCACGCATCGCCGGCGGTGCTGACGAAGTCGTCGTCAACTTCCTCCGGCTCGTCGCCGAGAAGGGCCGAGCGGGAGAGCTCGAGGAGATCGTCGCCGAGCTCGACGCGCTCGTCGCGGCGGAGCAGCGGATCCTCGACGTCGAGCTGACGACCGCCACCGAGCTCTCCGACGTGGAGTTCGGCCGCATCCTCGGCCGTATCGAGAGCGCGTCCGGCCGG
Organism: Thermoleophilia bacterium; assembly: GCA_025936595.1. Taxonomy (GTDB): domain Bacteria; phylum Actinomycetota; class Thermoleophilia; order Gaiellales; family Gaiellaceae; genus PALSA-600. The sequence continues at coordinate 6,020 of JAICTB010000109.1, forward strand.
AAGGTGCAGGCCTCGCGCAAGGTGGACACCGATTTGATCGGAGGGATCGTCCTCCAGGCCGGCTCCATGCGCCTCGACGCGAGCGTGCGCGGCCGCCTCGAACGACTTCGCCATGACCTGACGCACGCAAGGAGTTAGCCCAACATGAAGCTTCGCCCGGAAGAGATCACGTCCATCCTCAGAGAGAGGATCGAGAACTTCGACAGCGAGTCGAATCTCGCCGAGGTCGGAAACGTCCTGCAGGTCGGCGACGGCATCGCCCGCATCCACGGCCTCGAGAACTGCCTCGCGCTCGAGATGCTCGAGCTCGAGCACGGCGTCGTCGGCCTCGCGTTCAACCTCGAGGAGGACAACGTCGGCGCCGCGCTCTTCGGTGAGTGGGACAAGGTGAAGGAGGGCGAGCCCGTGCGGCGCACCGGCAAGGTCGCGTCCGTCCCCGTCGGCGAGGGGCTCCTCGGCCGCGTCGTCGACCCACTCGGCAACCCGATCGACGGGCTCGGCCCGATCGAGGCAACGGAGACGCGCCCGGTCGAGTGGAAGGCGCCTGGCGTGATCCAGCGGCAGCCCGTGAAGGAGCCCCTCCAGACCGGCATCAAGGCGATCGACTCGATGACGAACGTCGGTCGCGGCCAGCGCGAGCTGATCATCGGCGACCGCTCGACCGGCAAGACGGCGATCGCGATCGACACGATCCTGAACCAGCACGACCAGGACGTGAAGTGCTTCTACGTCGCGATCGGGCAGAAGGCGTCGACGGTCGCGCAGGTCGTCGAGCGGCTACGCGAGGCGGGCGCGATGGAGTACACGACGGTCATCGTCGCCGGCGCCGCCGAGGCCGCCCCGATCAAGTGGATGGCGCCGTTCGCCGGCTGCGCGATGGCCGAGTACTTCCTCTACAAGGGCGAGCATGCGCTGATCATCTACGACGACCTGACGAAGCAGGCAGACGCTTATCGCCAGCTGTCGCTCCTGCTGCGCCGGCCGCCGGGGCGCGAGGCGTTCCCGGGCGACGTCTTCTACCTGCACTCGCGGCTCCTCGAGCGCTCGTGCAAGCTGAGCGACGCGCTCGGCGGCGGCTCGCTGACCGCGCTCCCGATCATCGAGACGCAGGCCGGCGACATCTCGGCCTACATCCCGACCAACGTCATCTCGATCACCGACGGGCAGATCTTCCTGCAGTCCGACCTCTTCTTCTCCGGCGTGCGCCCGGCCGTCAACGTCGGCACCTCCGTGTCGCGCGTCGGCACCTCCGCGCAGACGAAGGCGATGAAGAAGGTCGCCGGGCGCCTGCGCCTCGATCTGGCCCAGTATCGAGAGCTCGAGGCATTTGCTCAGTTCGGCTCCGAGCTCGACCGGGCGACGCAGTCCGCGCTGAACCGCGGCGAGAAGATGGTCGCGACCCTCAACCAGCCGCAGGAC
>JAICTB010000049.1 GCA_025936595.1 Thermoleophilia bacterium
CGCTGCATCTTGCGGGCGCGCGTCACCGTCAGGCGGTCCTCGTCGGAGAGCTCCTCGATGCCGAGGATCGCGATGATGTCCTGCAGGTCCTTGTAGCGCTGGAGCACCTCCTGCACGCGTGTCGCGGTCGCATAGTGCTCCTCCGAGACGATGCCGGGCTGCAGGGCGCGCGAGAACGAATCGAGCGGGTTCATCGCGGGGTAGATGCCCTGCTCGACGATCGCGCGGTCGAGCACGACCGACGAGTCGAGATGGGCGAAGGTGGTCGCCGGCGCCGGGTCGGTGTAGTCGTCGGCCGGAACATAGATCGCCTGGATCGACGTGACGGAGCCTTTGCTCGTCGTCGTGATCCGCTCCTGCAGCTGCCCCATCTCGGTGGCGAGCGTCGGCTGGTAGCCGACCGCGCTCGGCATGCGCCCGAGCAGCGCCGACACCTCGGAGCCGGCCTGCGTGAACCGGAAGATGTTGTCGATGAAGAGCAGCACGTCCTGGCCCTCGTCGCGGAAGTACTCCGCCATCGTCAGGCCGGAGAGGCCGACCCGCAAGCGCGCGCCCGGGGGCTCGTTCATCTGGCCGTAGCAGAGCGCCACCTTGTCGAGCACGCCCGATTCCTCCATCTCGAGGAGCAGGTCGTTGCCCTCGCGCGTCCGCTCGCCGACGCCTGCGAACACCGATACACCTCCGTGCTCGCGCGCGACGTTGTGGATCAGCTCCTGGATCAGGATCGTCTTGCCGACGCCGGCGCCGCCGAAGAGGCCGATCTTGCCGCCGCGCACGAACGGCGCGATCAGGTCGATCACCTTGATGCCGGTCTCGAAGATCTCGATCTTCGCCGAGAGGTCGCTGAAGGCGGGCGGGTCGCGGTGGATCGACCAGCGCTCGGCGTCCGCCGGGGGAGCTTCCTTCTCGTCGACCGGCTCGCCGAGCACGTTCCACACACGGCCGAGCGTCACGTCGCCGACCGGCACCGAGATCGGCGCACCCGTGTCGATCACGTCGATGCCGCGGGCGAGGCCGTCCGTCGCGTCCATCGCGACCGCGCGCACGCGGTCGTCGCCCAGATGCTGCTGCACCTCGGCGATCAGGTCCGGCCCGTCGGGGCGCGGGATGCGCAACGCCGAGTAGATCTCCGGCAGGTCCCCGGGGAAGACGGCATCGATCACGACGCCCTTGATCTCGAGCAGCTTGCCGGCCTTCTTCGTTGCGGTCTGGGACACGTTCAGAGCTCCTCGACGGGTGTGGGTACGCGATGCGCCCGGCGCCGCGCACGCAAGGCGCGCGCCAGCGGCCTGGGCAGGCGCAGCCTAGCCGAACGTTCCTCCGGTGGGTGGTTCCAGCGAAGCTCTGCGCGCTTCAACGCGGCCGACACACGTTCGGCATGGTCGAGGCCTCAGACGAAGGAGGTCACCGGGCTCGGTACCACGTCGGCGGGCCTCCTCTCACAATGCGCCGTGACGCCAGACGAACTCGACGGTCACGCCGAAGGCGCCCGTCGGACACGCGCCGCCGACGCAGTCGTGCGCGCTGACGAGGTCGAACGCGCACGCACGGCCGCTCTTCGTCTCGCACGAGCCGCTGATGCGCCGCAGCATCCAGCCGCGGGCGGGCTTCGCCACGATCTTGACGTGCTCGCCCCTGGGAAAGATCGCCCGGCAGGCCCACGGGCAGTGGACCCCCGCGGGAGTCGTCGTCACGGTCCCGTGGCCGTAGAGTGAGACGAAGACGACGTCGCGGAACCCGGCGCTCTGTGCCGCCGGCGAGCCTTGTGCCGCCGGCGAGCCTTGCGCCGCCGGCGAGCCTTGTGCCGCCGGCGATGCTTGTGCCACCGCCAGGAAGGCGCCGACGACGAGCGCAGCGAGCACACGAAGCGCGAATGTCACAACCCGCACGATAACGTCTACGCAAAAGACGGGTTGGTAGATTTGTGCCATGCCCGGATCCCTGCAATCGCCGCGGGCCCGGCGGCGTGCGCTCGTAGCGGCGATCGTCGGCGTCCCCCTCGTCGCGGTCGTCCTGATCGTGCTGCTCATCCCGAATCACACGCCGACGAAGGGCGAGCCGCACGGGGACGAGGGCCCGGCCCAGCTCGCGACGGCGACGCCGCCTGTGAGGCTCAAGGCCGCCGACCGCCGCGCGATCAACATCGTCCTCGACCGGTTCATGCCTGCCGCGCTGGCCCGGCGCGCACCCGCGACGGCCTGGGCGCTCGCGGGCCCCGAGCTGCGTTCCGGCTCGACGCTTGCCGCCTGGCGCGCCGGAACCACGCCGGTGCCGTATTACCCCGTGCGCGAGACCAGCTTCCACCACTGGCAGACGATCGACGTCGCCCGCGGATCCGTCGTCTTCAACATCCTCGTCCACGCGGTTCCGGCCGCGCACCTCGGCGCGTACGTGTTCTCCGGTCAGGTCGTGAAGCGCAACGGCCGGTGGCTCGTGAACCGCCTCTACACGATCGCGATCATGAACCCCGTCACCCGCACGACCCGGGAGGTCGGCCCCGCCGACTTCAAGGCGCCGCCTCCGACGTCGCAGACGCCGTCGGGCAAGGCCGTCATCGGGCACCTCGGGATCGTGCCCGTGATCTCGATCGTCGGGCTCGTCCTACTCATCCCGCTCGGCCTCGCGATCGTCGCGCTCTTCCGCGCTCGCCGCTGGCGGCGGATGGTCCGCGCGGGAGGCCGGAACGAGCTCCCGCCGCTGCCGTCGGGGTACGACACCGAATACACACAAGCAAAAGAATTCGCCTCAGAGCGCTAACTTTTTCGCTGCTACGGTGTCTCAAGATCTGTGGCGAACACCACCGGGACACTGAACGGTTTCTTCAACTCGCCGCGCAACCAGCGGCGTCTGTTGTTCGTCAGCGCCGCGGTTCTCGCCGTCGGGATCGCCGTCTTCGTCGCGCTCGTCCTCCTCAGAGGCACGAGTAACGCGTTCACCGACACGATCTCGAACAAGCCCGCGCAGCTCTACCACCCGGAGAAACGCGTGCCGGTGTCGAAGGGCGAGATCAGCCTTGCGCGGAAGTTCATCGAGACGGCGGTCGCACGCCAGAATCTCAACGCCGCCTACAACCTCGTCCACACCGACCTGAAGGGCCGGCTCACCCGCAGCGAGTGGAACTCGGGGAACATCCCCGTCATCTACTACCCCGCACGGAACGCCGAGACCACGTCCTTCCAGACCGACTACTCCTACCAGACCTCGGCGCTCTTCGAGGTCGACCTGGTTGCGAAGCCGGGATCGGACCAGCGACCGCACCTCCTCTTCTACCTCGGTCTCAAGCGGGCGGGCGACAAGGCGAACGGCCGCTGGCTCGTGAGCTACTGGCAGCCGCACTGGCGGCCGCCGGTGCCCGAAGCGGTTCACTAACGAACGAGCCGCGCGGCGCCGCGGGAAACGCGCGAACCTGTGGTTCGCAGATCGAGCCGGGTTCGGCTCGTGCTTAGAAGTTCTTAGAGCGAGACGGGATCGTTGAACTTGCCGTGCACCGGCAGGTCGGCGACCGACGCCGGCTCCACGTGCAGGCGCGGGACCTCGACGCTCGTCGGCGTCGGGCCTGACCGGGCGGCGACGACGACGATCATCGGGCCGGCGGCGGCAGCGTTGCGCTCGGCCGCACTCGACGGCTTCTGCGGCCCGATGCCGCCCACCGTGAGGGCCGCGACGACCGCCGCAACAGCTCCCGCGGCAACGCCGCTCGCGCTCCGCCGCAACGGGTGCGGCGCGCTCCGCGGGATCGTGACGGGGGTGGGCTCGACCAGCGGCGCCGCCCGTAGAAGCTCCGTCTGCGCGGTCGCGGCCGTCGCAAATGCGTCGCAGGACGGGCAGCCGCGAAGGTGCCTGTCGAGGAGCGCCGCCTCGAACGTCGACAGCATGCCGTCGAGGCGCAGCGAGATCCACTCGCGGGATCGTTCACAACGTGCGGGAATCACACTCAGTAGGACGTGAATCGCCGGGGTCGGTTAGTGGCAAACCTCAGACGTCCCTGAGAGCGCTTCAAAACGTCTTGTGCACGGGATCGAGGAGCGCGCCGAGCACGACGAGCGAGAGGCCGAGCGCGAAGAGCAGGATCGAGGTCCGCGCCGCCTCGGAGCGCTCGTCGGCGTCGGCGCGACGCACCCTCCGAGCGCCCATGATCGGCACGGTCTCTCCGGTGCGCGAGACGCCGCGGAGCGGGCCCCGCGCGCCCACCACGAAACAGCCGAGGAAGAGCACCGCGCCTGCGAGATAGAGACCGACGGAGACGGCGCGCAGGACGTCCGCCCCGACGGCGACGCCGATCAGGGCCGAGAGGACAACCGTACCGCCGAGCACCCCCGCGTAGATGTAGCCCAGCCGGCGCGCACCGCGCAGCAGGACGGCATGGCGCCCGCCACCGGTCCCTCTGTCAGTCGGCGGCGACTGCGACACCACCGAGGCGCATCTCTTCCTCGGACATCGGCCAGTGCTCGAGCGGGAAGTGGCAGGCCGAGAGATGTCCCTCTTCGGCGCCGACCTGCTCGAGCGGAGGCGTGTCCACGTTGCACTTCCCGTCGACGAAGCGCGGGCAGCGCGGGTGGAAGGGGCACGCAACCGGTGGGTTGAGCGGGCTCGGGACGTCGCCCTGGAGCACGACCTGCTTCCGCGAGCGGCCGAGCTCCGGGTCTGCGATCGGCACAGCGGAGAGCAGCGCGCCCGTGTACGGATGCTTGGGCTCGCGGTAGAGCTGGTCGCGCGAACCGATCTCGACCGCCTTCCCGAGATACATCACCATCACCCGCTCCGAGATGTGCCGGACGACGTTGAGGTCGTGCGCGATGAAGATGTAGGTGAGGCCGAAGTCCTTCTGGAGATCCTTCAGGAGGTTCAGGATCTGCGCCTGCACCGAGACGTCGAGTGCCGAGACCGGCTCGTCGCAGATGATCAGCTTCGGGTTGATCGCGAGCGCGCGCGCGATGCCGATGCGCTGGCGCTGGCCTCCGGAGAACTCGTGCGGGAACCGGTTGAAGTGCTCCGGGTTGAGCCCGACGATCTCCAGCAGCTCCTGCACGCGCCGGCGCCGGTCCTTGTCGCTGCCGATGCGGTGCACCTCGAGCGGCTCACCCACAATCGCGCCGACTCGCTTGCGCGGGTTCAACGACGCGTAGGGGTCCTGGAAGACCATCATCATCTCCCGCCGGATCGGACGCATCTCCGAGCGGCTGAGGCGCGTGATGTCGCGCCCGTCGAAGATGATCTTGCCGCCGGTCGGCTGGAGGAGCCGTGCGATCAACCGTGCGGTCGTCGACTTGCCGCAGCCGGACTCGCCGACGACGCCGAGCGTCTCCCCCGCGTTCAGGGTGAAGCTGACGCCGTCGACCGCCTTGACCGACCCGACCTCGCGCTGGAACACGAGCCCGCGCGTGACCGGAAAGTGCTTCTGCAGGTCCTCGACGACGAGCAGCTCGCTCATGCGGCGTCCGCGCTAACGAGCGCGGCGCGCTTCTGCTCCCAGATGCGCGCACGTGCTTCGTCGTCGAGATGGCAACGGAAGCGATGCTCCACGCCGACCGTTGACTGGTCGAGGGGAGGCAGCTTCTGCCGGCAGATGTCCATCACGAACTCGCAGCGCGGGTTGAACGGGCAGCCGGAGGGCGGATGGAGGAGTGACGGCGGCTGGCCGGGGATCTGCTCGAGCCGGCCGCCCGAGGAGTTGAGCCGCGGCAGCGACCCGAGGAGCCCCCACGTGTAGGGCATCTCCGGCTTCGCAAAGAGATCGTCGACCTGCGCCTGCTCGACGATGCGCCCGCCGTACATGACGGCGACGTCGTCCGCGAGCTCCGCGACGACGCCCAGGTCGTGGGTAATCATCACGATCGCCATCCCGTACTCGTCCTGGAGGCGCTTCATCAGTCGGAGGATCTGCGCCTGGGTCGTCACGTCGAGCGCCGTCGTCGGCTCGTCTGCGATCAGGATCTCGGGATTGTTGATCAGCGCCATCGCGATCATCACGCGCTGGCGCATCCCGCCCGAGAACTGGTGCGGGTAGTCGTCGACGCGCTGGTCTGCGCGCGGGATCTCGACCTGCTTCAGGATCTCGATCGCGCGCCGGCGCGCCTCCTTGCGCGTGATGTCCTGGTGGATCAGCGCCGCCTCCTCGAGCTGCCAGCCGATCGACTTGACCGGGTTCAGCGAGGTCATCGGATCCTGGAAGATCATCCCGATCTTCGAGCCGCGAATCTGCTGCAGCCGCGACTTCGACGCGGCGAGCATCTGCTCCCCGTCGAGGAGCACCGATCCGGTCACCTCCGACTGGCGTGGGTCGAGCAGCCCCATGACCGAGAGGAACGTGACGCTCTTCCCCGATCCCGACTCGCCCACGACGCCGAGGGTGCGGCCCTTGTCGAGCGAGAAGCTGACGCCGGCGACGGCACGAACGATGCCGTCATCGGTGCGAAAACGAGTCGCCAGGTCCGTAACTTCGAGTGCAGCCATCAGCTGGGTCTGATCCGCGGGTCGAGGAAGCCGTAGGTGACGTCGACGATGAAGTTGAAGACGATGACGCACACCGTAGCGAACACGACGATCCCCGTGATCGTGGGCAGGTCGGCCGTGTTGTACGCGTTGATCACCTCGTGCCCGAGGCCCGGAAGATTGAAGATGCTCTCGGTGAAGATGGCGCCGCCGAGCGCGAGCCCGAGATCCATGCCGAGGATCGTGACGACCGGCAGCAGGCTGTTCCGCAGCACGTGCTGGATCATCACGCGGCTCTCGGACGCGCCCTTGGCGCGCGCGGTCCGCACGTAGTCCTCGGACATGGTCTCCATCACGTTTGCTCGGACGAGGCGCACGTAGAGCGCCGCGAAGAGAATCATGAAGGTGATCCAGGGCAATAACAGGTGGTAGGCCCACTGCACCGGTCCGCTGCACTGCACTCCGATGCCGCCCGGGAAGAAGTTGCAGTAGCCGACGATCGGGGTGATGTGCAGCCGGTAGCCGACGAGGTAGGAGAGGATCAGGCCGATCCACACCGGGTGCGCGGAGATGCCGACGAGCACGAAGCTCATCGAGACCCGGTCGAGGATCGACCGCGGGCGCAGCGCCGAGAGGATGCCGACCGGGATCGAGAGCGAGAGCCAGAAGATCGCGCCGCCGAAGACGAGGGACGCGGTGACCGGCGCGTCCTGGCCGATGATGTGGTTGACGCTCTGGCGCGTCACGAAGGAGTTGCCGAGCTGCTGGTGGCCGACGAGGTTCCAGAGGAAACGGAGGTACTGTCGCCAGATCGGCTCGTCGAGATGCAGGTAGTGACGGACGCGGGCGACGTCGGCGGGCGTTGCGGACTTGCCCGCGGCGAGCGCGGCCGGGTCGGCGGGGATCACCCAGAAGATCAGGTACGTGATGATCGTGGCCACCAGGAAGAGAAAGATGGCCCAGAAGATCCTCCGGATGAGAAATTGCGTCATGTCGCTCCGTTTGTCGGGTTGGGGCCCGGCGCTGTCCGGAGGGGCGCCCTTTTCAGGCGCCCCTCCGGACGTTTGTGCCGGTGACGTGCGTTACGGCTAGCCGACCGCCAGAGCGTTGAAGTACGGCGAGCCGAAGTACGAGCTGTAGATCCAGTTCTTCACGCGCGAGGCGGTGAAGTACCGGTTCGTCGAGATGAGGTACGGGACGACCGGCGCGTACTTGACCATCAGCTCCTGGTCGAGCTTCTGGTACGCCTTCGCCCGGGCAGCACCCGACAGCGATGCTGCGTGTGCCAGCTGGGCATTGAAGGACGCGTTGTTGAAGTACGCGTAGTTGTTGTTGTTCGCGGCCTGCAGCTTGCTGCCGTCGAACAGCACGTTCAGGTAGTCGAACGGGTCGAAGTAGTCGGCGCACCAACCACCGTTTGTCACGAAGTTGTACGAGGTGCCCCTGGTCTGGATCACCTGGTAGTAGTTCGTGGCCGGCGTCGGGACGTCGTTGATCTTGAACCCGACCTGCTTGAGGTTGAACTCCGCGATCTGTGCGCGGTTCGTCGACGTCGCGGTCGGCGTGTGGATGACGTTGAGCGTCGGCGCCGAGGCGATGGCGGAGCCACCGACCTGCTTGGCCTTCGCGACGTCAGCACCCTTGATCGCGTACGCGGTGAACGCGCGGTAGCCCGGGATGCCCGGAACGAGCATCTGGTCGGTGCGCTTGCCGGCGAACGCGCCGAGCAGGCGGACCTGGGCCGGGCGGTCGATCGCCCAGTTGACGGCCTTGCGCAGGTTCACGTTGTTGAACGGAGGCCGCGCGTTGTTCATGGCCATGTAGTTGACGCATGACGTGGCCCCGACGAAGAAGCGGCCCTTGTTGACGCCGTAGGTCTTCGCCAGGTCGGCCGCCGCCGTCGCAGGAACGCCGCCGATGTCGAGGTCGGACTGCCCGGCCTTGACCTGGAGCAGCGACTGGTCGATGTCGACGTTCGGGGTGAACACGATCTGGTCCGGGTTCGCCGGGCGGTTCCCCTTGTAGAACGGATTCCGCGCCAGCACCGTGCTGTGGCCCGGGTTGCGCGCCTTGATGTAGTACGGGCCCGCGGCCGGATACACGTTGATGCCCTTGTCGTCGTAGGGCGTGTTCGGCTTGACGGCGGTGAACCACTGCATGCTGAGGATCGAGACGAACGTCGCGTTCGGCTTCGTCAGGCGGAACGACAGCGTGAGACCCTTCGCCTTGATGCCCGAGATGTGGGCGGCCTTCCCGGCGAGGAACGCGGTACCCCCGACGATCGTGTCCTGCAGATCGAGGTTGACCCCGAGCGGGGAGCCCATCTTCGGGCTCAGGATCCGCTCCCAGGACCGCTGGAAGGCGGCCGCGGTGACGGGCGAGCCGTCGCTGAACCTCAGCCCCGGCCGGATGTGGAACGTGTAGGTCTTCCCGTCCTTCGAGACCGTCGGGAACGACGTGGCAGCCTGCGGATACAGCTGGCTGCCCGCGGCACCCGTCTTCTCCGGGAAGCTCACGAGCTGCATCGCGGTCGTGTAGAGCATCGACCAGTCGTCGGTGCGGTAGGCGAGCTGCGGATCGACGAAGTCGAAGTCCTCAGCGTTCTCGTTGAGCTTCAGGGTCCCACCCTTCTTGATCCCTGACTTGCTCGCCTTCTGGGTCGCCGAGGTGGCGGCTCCGACCGTGGTGGCCGCAACGAGCAAGGCTACTCCCAGGACGAGCATAAACAGGGAGAGGTACTGCTTCCTGCGCATCTGACTCCTTCCACTTCCTCTGAGGGAGCCGCTCGCTTGGGGGCGAGAGGCGCCGCATGGTAACAGTGCTTTTCGGAACAACTCCAGCGTTTGGCTATGACGCAGCCACCTGCGATTTGTTAGCTCTTCGGCGCCGAAACCCCCTCTCGCCGCTCCCCCGGTTCAGACGCGTGCGCGGGGATCGAACGCATCGCGGAGACCGTCACCGAGCAGGTTGAACGCGAGGGTCGTGAGCAGGATGGCAAGGCCCGGCCAGACCATCAACCAGGGCTGGGTCAGGTAGAACTGCGGCGCCGCGGCGAGGAGCGTTCCCCAGGTAGCGGTGGGCGCCTCGATGCCGAGGCCGAGGAAGGAAAGGCCGGCCTCGACAATGATGTTCGAGGCGACGATCAGCGTCGAGTAGACGATGATCGGCGCCACGAGGTGCGGCAGCAGATGGGAGCACATGATCCGGAAGTCGCTCGCACCGGTCATCCGCGCGGCCTCGACGAACTCCTTCTCGCGCAGCGACAGGACGACGCCGCGGATGATGCGGGCCGGGTAGAACCAGCCGACCACCGACAGGATGAGCGCAAGCGTGAAGACGCCGTGGGCCAGGAAGCCGAACGTGATCGAGTTCAGCTGCGGGCCGGCGACCACGCGCACCGCGATGATGAAGAGCAGCGCCGGGAACACCATGACGACCTCGATCAGGCGCGAGACGACCGTGTCGACCCAGCCGCGGAAGTAGCCGGCAAGGAGGCCCATGAGGACGCCGAGCGCGACGGAGCCCGCGGTGGCGAAACCCGCGACCTCGAGCGAGGCCTGCGCGCCGTAGAGGAGGCGCAGGAAGAGATCGCGGCCGAGCGTCCCGTCGGAGCCGAGGATCAAGAGGGTGTTGGTGAAGTGCCCGCTCGCGCCCGGATACGGCGCGGTGTTGATGTGCGTCCACGGCCCGACCGGGATCAGGGTCGCCTGATTGACGCCGTTCGCGAAGATCTCGTCGGGGCCGTGGCCGAGGAAGTGCGCCGCAATCGGCGCACCGATGAACGCGGCCAGGAGCAGGAAGACGATGAAGACGACGCTCGCGACTGCGACCCGGTCGCGCCTGAAGCGAATCCAGATGAGCTCCCAGTAGCCGCGCGCCTTGACGACGGGCGCCGCGACCGACGCGCTCAACGGGTCGAATCCGCCGCCGTGGTCCTCGGTGAGATCGAGAGGAGAGGTGCCGCTGCTCACGATAGGTGCGAAAGCGTAGCGTGAAACCGCGACATGTGACAGGTGCGACGCATGAGCCGCCGGGAAGTTAGGCCAGGGCGTCGGCGCCCGCGACCACTTCCAGGATCTCCTGGGTGATCTCCGCCTGCCGGGCGCGGTTCATCGCAAGGGTCAGGTTGTCGATCAGCTCGCCCGCCGCCTTCGAGGCGTTCCGCATGGCAGTCATCCGCGCGCCCTGCTCGGACGCGGCGGACTCGAGGAGCGCCCGGTACAGCTCCGTCTCGACATAGACGGGCAGGAGGCGCGCCAGGATCTCCTCCGGCTCGGGCTCGTAGATGAAGTCAGGCGTGTGGCCCGGCTCCTCGCCGGCCTCCTCCCCTGCTCCCTCGAGCAGCTCGGGCGAGATCGGGAGGAGCTCACGCACCGTCACCTTCTGCGTGAGCGCCGAGACGAACGCGTTGTAGACGACGAGCACCCGGTCGACGTCACCGTTCACGAACGCGTCGGCGACCGCGTGTGCGAGCGCCTGCGCGTCGCTGTAGGCGGGCCGCTCGCTGAAGCCGATCCAGGACTGCGCGACGTTCAGACGGCGGAAGCGCAGCGTCGAGGCCGCCTTGCGGCCCGTGCTGAACCAGACGACCTCCTGCCCGGCAGCCTGCGCCTCACGCTGCAGCGCGAGGGAGCGGCGGATCACCTGCGCGTTGAAGCCGCCGGCGAGCCCGCGATCGGCGGTGACGGCGACGATCCCGACCTTCTGCACGGTGTCGCGCCGCTCGAGCAGGGGCAGCCGCACGGCGCCGGCCGCCTTCGAAACGCCGGCCATCAGCTCGAGCATGCGATCCGCGTACGGCCGCATCGCCTCGATCCGCATCTGCGAGCGGCGCAGGCGCGCCGAGGCGACGAGCTCCATCGCCTTCGTCACCTTGCGCGTGTTCGTGATCGAGCGGAGGCGTCGCTTCAGGTCTTGCGTCGAGGCCATGCCGGACTACGCGGCCTGTTCCTCGGAGGTGGCGAACCGCGACTTGACCTTCCCGATCTCGCCGTTCAGCTTCTCCGCGAGCTCGTCGGGCAGGTCGCCGCTCTCGCGAATCGTCTTGTAGATCGAGCCTTCTGCCCGCAGGTGCTCGCGGAGCTCGTCCTGGAAGCGCGGGACGTCCTCCGTGGGGATGTCGTCGAGGTAGCCGTTGACGCCGGCGTAGAGGGCGCCGACCTGCTCCTCGACCGGCCACGGCTGGTACTGCGGCTGGTTGAGCGTTGCGACCATCTTCTCGCCGCGGTTCAACGCGGACTGCGTCGCCTGGTCGAGCTCGGAGCCGAACTGAGCAAATGCCTCGAGCTCGCGGTACTGGGCCAGGTCGAGGCGCAGTCGGCCGGCGACCTTCTTCATCGCCTTCGTCTGGGCAGACGTGCCGACGCGCGACACGGAGGTGCCGACGTTGACGGCCGGGCGGACGCCGGAGAAGAAGAGGTCGGACTGCAGGAAGATCTGGCCGTCGGTGATCGAAATGACGTTCGTCGGGATATAGGCCGAGACGTCGCCTGCCTGCGTCTCGATGATGGGGAGACCGGTCAGCGAACCG
>JAICTB010000198.1 GCA_025936595.1 Thermoleophilia bacterium
CAGGATGTGCGGTCGCACGCGGCGGATCTCGCCAACGAGGCGGGTGATCGCGACCGGGTCGTACACCGCCGACACCTCACGGTGCAGCTCGCCGAGCGAGACGACGTCGACGCCGAGCTCGTCGGCGACGTACGCCATCGAGTCCTCGCCGCGCGCGAGCTTCCCGGCGACGAGCGTGGTGTGGTAGCCACGCGACTGCAGCCCCTTCGCGAGATAGGCGACGTGGAGCGCCGGGCCGCCCATGTTCAGGCGCGCGATCACGCGCAGAATGCGGATGGGGTGAGCTCTAAACAAGCGTTTCGATGGTCCGGCGCAACCCTTCCTCGAGGGCGACGGTCGGCTCCCAGCCGAGCACCTCGCGCGCGGCGGAGACGTCAGCCCACGAGTCGCGGATATCGCCGATCCTCGGCGGCTCGAACGTCTTCTCGACGGGCTTGCCGAGCACCTTGCCGATCGCGGCGGCGACGGTGTTCACCGTCACCGGGGCGCTTGCGGCGACGTTGAAGATCCGGCCGCTCGCGCCCGCGGCCTCGGCCGCCTTGATCGTTCCGTCGACGACATTCGCGACGTAGGTGAAATCGCGCCGCTGCTCACCGTCGCCGTAGATCGTGACCGGCTCGCCGGCGTCGATCGCCGTCACGAACAACGGGATCACTGCGGCGTACTGCGACGACGGGCTCTGCCGCGGCCCGAACACGTTGAAGTAGCGCACGACGACGCTCTCGAAGCTCTCGTAGACGCGCGAGAACGACACGCAGTAGCGCTCCGCGGCGAGCTTCGCGACGCCGTATGGCGAGATCGGATCGGGCGGAATGTCCTCCGTGACCGGCAGCTCGCGCCGCGGCCCGTAGACGGACGAGCTCGACGAATAGACCACGCGGCGGACGCCCTCGTCGCGTGCGGCGAGGAGCACGTTGAGCGTCCCTTCCACGTTCACCGCGCTCGAGGTCAGCGGGTCCTGCACTGAACGCGGCACCGATCCGAGCGCGCCGAGATGAAAGACGACCTCTGTTCCTCGGACTGCGTTATGCACACGCTCGTAGGAGCGCAGCTCGCCCTCGACCACCTCGACGTCGAGCCCCTCCAGGTTCGCGCGGTTGCCGGTCGAGAAGTTGTCGAGCACGCGCACGGTGTCGCCTCGCTCGATCAGCGCGCGCACGAGGTTCGAGCCGATGAAGCCGCCGCCGCCGGTGACGAGAACGCGTGTCACCGCGGCACCCTATCTACGGAAACCGCCAGTCCGACCGCGAGCCAGAGCAGGACGTTCACGGACGCACCGGCGAGCAGGCCGGTCCCGGTGAAGACCGCGAACGAGACCCACAGCCAAGCCGGCGCGACAAGCGCGCCCGCGCGAACGGCGAGCCGGAACGCCGCCACGAGCCCGGCCAGGAGGAGGATGAGACCGACGACGCCGAGATCGGCGAGCGTCTGGATGATCCCGTTCTGCACGCCCCATTCATGCTCCGGCGCGGGGAACGCAAGCGCCGGCTCCGAGGGGAAGCGCCGGTGTGCCGCCGCCAGATGCGGCGTGAAGGCGGCAGGCTGCTCCGACTCCTGCCAGCCCGCGCCGACGACCGGATGGTCGAGCCAGATCTTCACGCCGATGTACCCGAGCAGCGTGCGATGCGCGTACGTCTGCACGTGCGTCCGCGTGTTCTCGTTCGCAGGGCGGACGCCGAGGAACTGCAGGAACGCACTCACGGCCGACCCGCGCAGCGAGACCGCCGCGACCGCGACCGCGACCACGACCGCCGCGAGGACGAGCACGCGCCGGAGCGGCACGCGCCCGCGTGCACGCTCGACGGCCCACACCGTCACGGCGGCGGCAATCATGCCGCCGACGCTGTCGAGCGCCGCCGCGAGGGCGACACCGAGGCCCCCCGCGAGCAGCGCGAGAAGCGAGAACCGCCGCCACCGGCCGGCGACGATCGCGATGAACGCGAGCGTGAGCGCCGCCCCCGAGATCGCGCCCAGCTCGTGCACGCCGACGTACGACGGCTCGCGCTGCAGCGAGCGGCGTCCCTCGAACTCGTTCACGAGGCCGAGGAACTGCAGGATCGCGACGATCGTGAGGAAGGCCGACCACGCGACGAATGCGACGAAGAAGATGCGCCGCTCCTCACGCCTCCGCAGGATCAGGGGTACGGCCGGCGCGAGCAGCATGAACTCGAGGAACTTGCCCGCGCTCACGACATGCGATCCGGCCGCATAGCCGGAGTCGTTGTGGCGCGCCCAGGCGAGCGACGCGAACATCCAGACGGCGAACAGCGCGAGTGCGACCCAGACGAAGCGGGCGCGTGCGAGCGGCGCGAAGCCGGTGCGCGCGCCGGCTGCGAGCGCCGCGAGGACGACCGCGACAAGGCCGAGGTCGGCGAGCGTCAACGTGACGCCGCCGCTCGTGAGCGAGGGCTGGTACTGCCGGTGCAGGAAGAGAAGCGGCAGCGCCGCGGCGAGAACGAGCGGCCCCAGCCCGACCCGTGACGCGCGCGGGTTCGCCAAGGACGGCAACTATACTCGTCGCCCGAGATGCCTTCCCGTGTTCTCCGGCGTCGTGCGGCGACGGCTTTCGGGATCTACGGGTCGGCGCTCCTCGGGTTCGCCGCCACCGTCGTGGCCACCCGCGAGCTGTCGAAGCTCGACTTCGCGCGCTTCGCGCTCGTCTTCGGCACGACGAGCCTGCTGCAGCTCTTCGTCGACCTGACGATCGACGAGGTCGTGATCAAGTACGGCAACCGGTATGCCGCGCGCGAGCAGTGGGGGCGCTTTCGCAGGCTCTTCCAGGTCGGGCTCGCGGTCAAGATGGCCGGCGGGGCGCTCGGCGCCGTCGCGGTCGTGATCGCCGCGCTCCTCGCGCCGCTGATCTGGCAGACGCAGGGCCTGCGCGGCGCGATGCTCGTGGCGGCGCTGATCCCGCTGATCCAGCAGCCGGAAGGCATGGCGGGGGCCGTCCTGCTCGTCCGCAACCGCTACGACCTGCGCGGGCTGCTCCTGATGTGGGCGATGGCGCTTCGGCTCGCCGCGATCGCCGTCGGCGCGCGGCACGGCGTCGTGTGGCTGTTCGTCGCCGTCGTCGTCGCGCAGGCCGTCTCCACCCTCACCGTCGGCGGCGTCGCGCTCGCCGTGTTCCGCCGGTGGCCACGCACCGCCGCCGAGCCGCTCGCGGAGGACGCGCGCGAGATCCGGTCCTTCGCGGTCCAGTCGACGATCGCGTCGGGCCTCATGTCGGTGCGCACGAGCCTGCCGTCGGTGCTGATCGGCGTCGTCGCGGGCCCGGTGGAGACGGCGGACTTCCGCGCGGCGCTCGCGCCGCAGACGGCCTTCGCCTCGCTGTCCGCGCCGGTGCGACTCGTGCTGCTCGCCGAGCAGACGCGCGACATCGAGCAGGGCCGCGCCGACCGTGCGTTCGGAATGCTGCGCCGCTACATCGTCGCCACCGCGGTCCTCGGCGCCGTCGTGACGCCGATCCTCTGGTGGGCGATGCCCACGCTCATCCGCTGGGTCTACAGGGCGAAGTACGTCTCAGCAGCCGGCGCGTTCCGCGTGATGCTGCTCGCCGCGGCCGTTCAGCTCGTGTTCGCCTGGACGAAGTCGTTCCCGGTGTCGATCGGCCGCCCGAAGCTGCGCACCGCCGGGCAGGTGGTCGAGATCGCCGTGCTCGTTCCCGCGGTCCTGATCCTCGGCGGCCTCTACGGCGCGACCGGCGCCGCGGCCGGCGTGCTCGCCGGGGCGATCGCCCTCGGGCTCTTCTGGCTCTCCTGGCTCGCGAGGCTCGCGTGAACGTTCTCGTCGTCTCCGGCATCTGGCCCCCCGACGTCGGTGGCCCGGCGAGCCACGCGCCCGAGGTCGCCGCGTGGCTCGCCGCGCGCGGTCACGGGGTGGAGGCCGTCGTCACCGCAGCTGCTCCGCCCGCGCCGCAGGCGTATCCGGTGCACTGGGCCGACCGCGCGCTGCCGCCGGGGGTGCGGCATGCGGCGGCGCTGCGGCTGATCGTGGCGCGCGCGCAGCGTGCGGACGTCGTCTACTCGACCGGGATGTTCGGCCGCTCGTCGCTCGGCGCGCTGCTCGCGCGCACGCCCGTCGTGCTGAAGCTGACGGCGGACCCCGCGTTCGAGCGTGCACGCAGGCGTGGGCTCGTCGTCGGTGAGGTCGGCGACTTCCAGGGCGGAGGCGGCGGACCGCTCGCGACCGTGCTGCGCCGCGCGCGCGATACGGCGATCGGCCGCGCCGCACACGTCGTCTGTCCGAGCGCGTTCATGCGAGACCTGGTCGTCTCGTGGGGCGTGCCGCCGGACCGGGTCGACGTGCTGCCGAACCCGGCGCCGCGGGTGGCCGCCGCCGGCGCCTACGACGTCGGCGCCCACCCGGTGCTCGCGTTCGCCGGA
>JAICTB010000279.1 GCA_025936595.1 Thermoleophilia bacterium
CTTCTTCGTGATCGGGCTCGAGGCGCGGCGTGAGTTCGACCTCGGCGAGCTGCGCGAGCGGCGGCGCGTCGCACTCCCCCTCCTCGCCGGGCTCGGCGGGATGGTCGTCCCCGTCGTGATCTACCTCGCGATCAACGCGGGGCACGACACGATCCACGGCTGGGGGACGGCGATGTCGACCGACACGGCGTTCGCGCTCGGGCTACTCGCGCTCGCCGGGTCGGGCCTGCCGGACCGGCTCCGGGCCTACCTGCTCACGGTCGCGGTCGTCGACGACATCGTCGCGCTGCTCGTGATCGCGATCGCGTACAGCAGCTCGATCTCGGTCGTGCCGCTCCTCGTCGCGTTCGGGATCTTCGGCTGCATCCTGCTGGTACGGGCCGCCGACATCCACGTCGGCGCCGTCTACTTCGTGCTCGGGACGGCCGTCTGGATCGCGTTCTACGAGGCGGGCGTGGACCCGGTGGTCGCGGGACTGATGGGAGGCGTCATCGCGCTCGCGTATCCCGCGCAGCGGAGCGACCTGGAGCGGGCAAGCGACATCTTCCGCCTCTTCCGCGAGCAGCCGACCGGTGACCTGGCGCGCACCGCGCGCGGGGCGCTGAAAACGGCCGTCTCGCCGAACGAGCGGCTGCAGTCGCTCTGGCATCCGTGGACGAGCTACGTGATCGTGCCGCTCTTCGCGCTGGCGAACGCCGGCGTGCACCTCAGCATGGGTTTCCTCTCGACGGCGTACACAGCGCCGGTGACGCTCGGGATCATGTTCGGCTACGTCCTCGGCAAGCCGATCGGGATCGTGGGAGCGACCTGGCTCGCGAGCCGTCTCAGCCGCGGGCGCCTGAGGGCCCCGGTCGGCTGGGCGTCGGTGGCGGGCGCGGGCACGATCGCCGGAATCGGCTTCACGGTCTCGATCCTCATCGCCGATCTCGCGTTTCACGGCGTCGAGCTCGACGAGGCCAAGATCGGCGTTCTCAGCGCCGCAGTGCTGGCCGCGACGCTGACCTGGCTCGTCGTCCTCGTGACGCGGCGGCTGCCACGCCGCACGCGCATCCGGATGCTGCTCGGCACCCCCGACCTCATCGTGGACCTGGCTGATCCGGTCGACGCGGAGCAGGACCACATCCGCGGCCCCGTCGACGCGCCCGTCACCGTCCTCGAGTACGGCGACTTCGAGTGCCCCTACTGCGGCCAGGCCGAGCCGGTGCTGCGCGAGCTCCTGCGCGACTTCGGAGACGTCGCCTACGTCTGGCGCCACCTGCCGCTGAACGACGTCCACCCGAACGCCCAGCAGGCGGCGGAGGCCGCCGAGGCGGCCGCGGAGCAGGGTGCGTTCTGGGAGATGCACGACCTGCTCCTCGACCACCAGGACGCCCTGGGGTTCCGCGACCTCCTCGGCTACGCGCGAGAGCTCGGCCTCGACGGCGAACGCTTCGAGCACGACCTGCGCACCCGATCCGGCGCGGGACGCATCGCGCGTGACGTCGACTCGGCCGATTTTTCGGCGGTCTCCGGGACGCCCACCTTCTTCATCAACGGCCTGCGCCACTACGGCGCCTACGACATCGCGACGCTGACGGCCGCCGTGAAGGCAGCGCGTGCCCGCGAGCTCGTGCGGCCTACGAGCGAGAGCTGAGCTCGCGGGCCTGGACGTACTCGACGAAGGCGACGGCGCGCTCCATCGAGCCCGCCGGCGGCGGCGCGTTCCATCGCACCAGCCGGTCCTCCCGGACCTGCCCGATCAGGTCGTGCCACTCGGCCGGCAAGACCTCGGTCGCCCAGTCGAGCGCGCCCGGCTTCGTGATCACCTCGCCGTGCTCGAGCGTGTAGAGCATCCGGCAGGCGGTCTCGACGAGGTAGCGCTGCGTCCAGCTGATGTCGAACGGGGCCCAGCTCCTCACGTCGTCGAGCAGGTTCTCGATCTGCGGCCGCATTGCCGCCTGCAGCACGGGAGCCGGGACCTCGCAACAAAACTGGCGCGGATCCGTGCCGGCCATCACGAGC
>JAICTB010000233.1 GCA_025936595.1 Thermoleophilia bacterium
ACGTGTGACTGGCACATTCTCCCTTCGCCGGTACGAGCCGGAGCAGGTTCGACGGGTGTGATCTCAGCCCTCACGGGCACCCCGGTCGACCGAGGCTAGCATCGGGAGAATGACGGTGGACGTCCTGCGCTGGGAAGGACTCCTGCAGGGCGAGGAGGTGGCGCACCTCGGGGTCGAGGCGGAGCGCGAGGCGCGGTTCGCGCCGCTCCCGGACGAGCTCGACGAGCGGGTGCGCGCCGCGATCGGCGTCCTACAGCTCTACGCGCACCAGCGCGCGGCGTGGGAGGCGGCCGCGCGCAACGAGCACGTGCTGACGACGACCGGCACGGCCTCCGGGAAGACGCTCGCGTTCAACCTGCCCGTGCTCGACGCGCTCGCGCGGCAGCCGAAGAGCCGGGCGCTCTACCTCTACCCGACGAAGGCGCTCGCACAGGATCAGTTCCGCGCGCTCTCCGGCTACGCGGTCCCACGCCTCAGGCCGGCGATCTACGACGGGGACACGCCGACCGAGCAGCGGTGGCAGATCCGCAAGTGGTCGAACGTGATCCTCACGAACCCGGACATGATCAACGTCGGCGTCCTGTCGAACCACGACCGCTGGGGCGACGTGCTCTCGAACCTCCGCTACGTCGTCGTCGACGAGGCGCACGTCTACCGGGGCGTCTTCGGCTCGCACGTCGCGAACGTCCTCCGCCGGCTGCTGCGGCTCGCGCGGATCTACGGCGCCGAGCCGCAGTTCCTGCTCGCGTCGGCGACGATCTCGAACCCTGGCGAGCTCGGCGCGGCGCTCCTCGGCGAGCAGGTGACGGTGATCGGCGACGACGCGGCGCCGCGCGCCCAGCGAACGGTCGTCCTCTGGAACCCGGAGCTCCTCGATGCCGAGCTCGGTCTCCGCGCGTCCGCCCTCGCGGAGGCCGCGAAGCTGCAGGCGCTCTTCGTCGACCGCGGGCTGCGCACCCTCACCTTCGCGAAGAGCCGCAAGGCGGCGGAGCTGATCCACCGCTTCACCGCCGACCGGCTCGGCGACGACACGCACCTGTCGCCGTACCGGGCCGGCTACACGGCGCAGCAGCGTCGCGAGATCGAGCGCCGCCTCGCCGAGGGCGAGCTGCTCGGCGTCTCCGCGACGAACGCCCTCGAGCTCGGCATCGACATCGGCCTGCTCGACGTTGTGATCTCCGTCGGCTTCCCCGGCACGGTCGCGTCGCTGCGCCAGCAATGGGGTCGCGCCGGCCGCCGCGGCAGCGGGCTCGCGGTGCTGGTCGCGAGCGAGGACGGCCTCGACCAATTCTTCATGCGCGAGCCCGACAAGCTGCTCGGCCGGCGGGTCGAAGCGGCGATCCTCGACCACGCGAACCCGCGGCTGCTCGCCGGTCACGTGCGGGCCGCCGCCTACGAGGCGCCGATCGTCGACGAGGATGCGTCAACGCTCGGCCCCGAGGCGGTACGCGCCGCGCACGACGACCCCGAGCTGAAGCACACGCCGGCCGGCATCGTGTGGGGCGGCAAGGACCACCCGGCCGCGGGCATCTCGCTCCGCTCGTCGGAGCCGGATGCGTTCACCGTCGTCAACGGCGGGAGCGGAGACGTCCTCGGGCTCGTCGAGCGCTCGCGAGCCTACTCCACGGTCCACGAGGGCGCCGTCTACCTGCACCTCGGGGAGTCGTTCCTCGTGCGCGAGCTCGACCAGGCGACGCTGCACGCGGTCGTCGATCCGTTCACGGGCAACTGGTACACGCAGGCGAAGAAGGAGACGATGACGACGATCGTCGAGCCGCGGCTCGTGCAGCGGCGTGCAGGGCTGGAGCTGTCGTTCGGCGAGATCGAGGTGACCGAGCAGGTCGTCGGCTACGAGCGCAGGACGATCTCCGGCCAGGAGCGGCTCGAACTGGTGGCGCTCGACCTGCCGGCGACGACCTTCGCCACGGAGGCGGTGTGGTTCCTGCCGGAGCCGGAGCAGCTTGCGGGGCTCGGCGAGATGCCGAAGCTCCTCGGGACGCTGCACGCCGCGGAGCACGCGCTGATCGCGCTGCTGCCGCTCTGGGCGATGTGCGACCGCTGGGACATCGGCGGCCTCTCGACGAACCTGCACGCGCAGACCGGCCGGCCGACGGTATTCGTCTACGACGGCCACGCGGGCGGCGTCGGGATCACCGAGCGCGGCTTCGCGCAGTTCGAGGGCTGGGTGGCCGACACCGCCGCGATGATCCGCGGCTGCCCGTGCTCGAGCGGCTGCCCGTCCTGCGTCCAGAGCCCGAAGTGCGGCAACCTGAACGACATGCTCGACAAGGACGGCGCGCGGATCTTTCTCGAGCGGCTTGTCGATTTCGCGGCGCCCCGTTCGTCGTAGGAACGACAACCGCCTTCCAAAGGAGGAGCGACGATGAAGTACGCACTGCTGATCTACTCGGGCGAGGCGCGCGACGAGTGGGACGCGCTGCCGGAGACGGAGCAGAAGGCGATCATGGCCGAGTACGTCGCGATCGCCGGCGAGCCCGGAACCTACGGCGGCGAGCAACTGCAGCCGTCGGCCACCGCCACGACCGTCCGCGTCGAAGGGGGCCAGACGCTCACCACCGACGGGCCGTTCATGGACACGAAGGAAGTGCTCGGCGGGTTCTACCTGATCGACGTGCCCGACCTGGACGCGGCGCTCGACGTGGCGGCACGTGTTCCCGCCGCCCGCATGGGCGGGGTCGTCGAGGTGCGCCCGCTCGTGGAGGGCTGACCCTGCTCGACGGCGTCTTCCGCGACGAGTGGGGCCGCGTCGTCGCCTCCCTGATCGGCTTCCTCGGCGACTTCGACCGCGCCGAGGAGGCCGCACAGGAGGCGTTCGCGGTCGCCGCCGAGCGCTGGCCGCGCCACGGGACGCCTGACAATCCCGGCGCGTGGCTCGTCACGACGGCGCGCAACCGCGCGATCGACCGGATCCGGCGCGAGCGCGTGCTCGCGGAGAAGACGAAGCTGCTCGAGCCGCCTCCCCCGATGCCGGAGTCGATCTTCGCCGACGAGCGCCTCGAGCTCGTCTTCACGTGCTGCCACCCGGCGCTCGCGCTCGACGCACAGGTGGCGCTGACGCTGCGGACGCTCGGCGGCCTCTCGACGGAGGAGATCGCACGCGCGTTTCTCGTCCCGGAGCCGACGATGGCGCAGCGGCTCGTGCGGGCGAAGAAGAAGATCAAGGCCGCCGGCATTCCGTTCCGCATCCCGGCCGACCATCTGCTGCCCGACCGGCTCGCGGCGGTGCTCGCCGTCGTCTACCTGATCTTCAACGAGGGCTACGGCGGCCGGAACGAGCTGGCCGCGGAGGCGATCCGCCTCGGCCGCGCGCTCGCCGAGCTGATGCCCGACGAGCCCGAGGTGCACGCACTGCTCGCGCTGATGCTCTTGCACGACGGGCGGCGCGACGCGCGCTTCGCGGACGGCGAGCTTGTGCTCCTGCGCGACCAGGACCGCTCGTTGTGGGACGCACCACAGGTCGCCGGCGGCGTCGCCTCGCTCGAGAGCGCGCTCGCGCTGCAGGGACGCGGGCCCTACGTGCTCCAGGCGGCGATCGCGTCGCTGCACGCGGAGGAGCCGGTCGACTGGGCGCAGATCGCGGCGCTCTACCGCGAGCTGGCACGCCTCACGGGCTCGCCGGTCGTCG
>JAICTB010000242.1 GCA_025936595.1 Thermoleophilia bacterium
CGCTCCCGCCCGGCGGAGCCGGGCTCCGCGAAAGGCTGGCGCCGCCGGTCGCACCCGGCCTTCCGGGCCCGTGCAGAGCACTGTTCCCTCCGGCCGGGCACGCCCAGCGACGCCCCGGAGACGTGAGCAAGCTCACGTCGCGGCGGCGCGCTCGCGTCGCTCGCGCACGAGGATCAGGTGATCCGTGAACCGCGCGAGCGGGATCGTGAGCAGGACGAACAGCACCGCCGCCACGGTGTATGACGTGAAGTTGGCGTAGGTCTGCGAGTAGCCCTGCGCCTGCAGCGCCGCCTCGGCGACGCCGATCACGGAGACGAGCGCGGTGTCCTTCTGCAGGCCGATGAAGTCGTTCAGGAGCGGCGGGATGACACGGCGTACGGCCTGCGGGATGACGACGTGGCGCATCGACTGCCCGTAGGTCAGCCCGAGCGAGCGTGCGGCCATGCGCTGCGACGGGTGCACCGACTCGATACCGGCGCGATAGACCTCGGTGACGTATGCGGTGTACACGAGCGTCAGCGCGATCACGCCGTAGGTGAAGTTCGACCGGTTGCTGATCGCGTGCACGCTCAGCGCCGGCAGGCCGAACCCGATCACGAATGCGACGAGGATCAGCGGCGTGCCGCGAAAGAAATCGGTGTAGACGATCATCAGGGCGCGGAGCGGTCGTGCTCCGCGCCCTGGCAATCCTCGAACGACGGCGACCGCGAGGGCGAACACGAGCACGAGCGCCTCCGCGACCACCATCAGCTTCAGGTTCACCTGGAATCCCGCCCACACGTTCGGGAACGCAACCCGGAAGTCGTGCGGCGACAGGAATGTGGTGACGACCTGATGCAATCGACCGTTCCGTTACTTGAGCACCGGGATCGCTGCGAAGTTCACGTTGAACCACTTCTTCTGGAGCTTCGCGATCGTGCCGTTCTTCCAGAGCTTCGCAATCTGGGCGCTGACCATCGGCGTCAGCTTCGAGTTCTTCTGGAGCACGGCCCCGTACTGCTCGTGCGTGATGATCTGCCCTGCGACCTTCCCGTAGTTGCCCGGCCGCGCCTTCTTCTCGGACGCCACGATCGGCGTGTCGAGCACGAGCGCGTCGCAACGGCCGATCCGCACCGCGACGAACGCGGCGGCGGTCGCCTGGTAGATCAGCGGCGCCTTCGCCGGATGGAGCTTCTGCTGGATGTAGTCGAGCCCCGTCGTGTCGGTCTGCGCGCAGGTCTGGAGCTTCTTCAGATCGGCGAGCGAGTGCGGGGTCTTCGCCTTCTTCGAGAGCAGGATGCCCTGGTTCGCGTCGAAGTACGACTTGGTGAAGTCGACGGTGCGCTTGCGCTGCGCGGTGATCGTCGCCTCCTGGAACGAGATGTCGAACGCCTTGTGGCCGGGCGCGAAGAGCTTCGCCCACGGCGTGTAGATGTAGGCCGGCTTGAGGCCGAGACCCTTCGCGATCGCGGCCGCGAGGTCGACCTCGTAGCCCTTCGGGTTCAGGTACTTCGAGCCGCGGATCTTGCCGTTCGCGAAGTTGACGGCGGGATCGCCGAAGCCGACGACGAGCTGGCCCTGGTGCATGGTCGGCGGTGAGCTCGTCCGCGCGGCGGCGACGGCGGCGAGCGAGACCGCCAGCGTCGCAACGGCGACGAGAGCGACGAGACGCTTCACAGAGGTTCCTCCTATGACGTTGAAAGGGGGGTGGGGCCGAGTCTAATCCGCGGCCAGCCGTTCGGCCACCCAGCCCTGGAATGCCGCCAGGAGCGGCTCCGAGCCGAGCAGCAGCCGGCCCTGCTCCAGCACGCCGGCCGCCATTCCACGGTGCACCGACTCGACGAGGACCGTGTCCTCACGGCCCACCTGGTCGTCGAAGGCGAAGAACCCGCGCCGCCACTCCTCGTCGACGTCCGGTGCGAAGAAATAGTCGAGGTAGCGCTCGGTGCGGCCTGCTCCGTGCGGGAGGACCGGGCCAATCGAGAGGTTCGGTGGGCCGGGGAAGACGTTCAGGCCGGTGTTCGGGTAGAGCAGGTGGAACTGGCCGCGGTCGCCGGTCCCCTTCGCGGCGCAGAACTGGGCGCTGTAGGTGGGATGCGCCTCGAGCAGGTAGCGGTCCGGATGTACGTCGACCTCTTCGCTGAAGCTCGGGTGCGCGGTCGGGCAGTGGTAGCACTCGAGAAAGTTCTCGACGACGATCTTCCAGTTCGCGTTCGCGCCGAACTCCACGCGCGAGTGGAAGACGAGGTTGTCGATGTCGATGTCTCGCGCGAGCGTCTCGGGCAGATCTCCGAGGTGCTCGACGAGTGGCGGCGCGCCGGGGTCGGGATTGACGAAGAGAAACGGCCCCCACGTGCCGACGCTCGCCGGGAGGAGCGACCACTCGCTCGTCTCGAAGCCGGGCTCGCGCTCTGACCGTGGAGCGTTGCGGAGCGCGCCGTCGAGGTCGTACGTCCAGGCGTGGTAGTGGCACTGGACGGTCGCACGCTTGCCGCAGCCTTCGAGCAGCACGGCGCCGCGATGGCGGCAGACGTTCAGGAACGCGCGCAGCTCGCCTGCCCGGTCGCGCGTGACGAGGATCGGGATGCCGCCCGCGTCCGTCGCGAGGAATGAGCCCGGTTCCGCGACCTGCTCCGCGCGCCCGCCGTACTGCCACGAGCGCGCGAAGATGCGCGCGCGCTCGCGCCGCAGCAGCTCCTCGTCGCTGTACCAGCTGAACGGGAGCGTGAGTGGTGGAGAGGCTGAGGCTCTCACACCATGACCGTTGTGCCGACCGGCCGCGCTCGGCGGCGATCGCACCCGGATCGACGAACGTCATGGTGTGAGAGCCTCTCAGGCGCGACGGCCATGCGCCGATGCTACCGCCGCGCCGAGCGCGTCCTCGCCCGGCTGGAAGCACGAGCGGCAGCGCGCCTCGTACGAGTCGAGCGCCCCGACCTGGATCGTCTCGCCGGCGAACGGCGCCGGCTGCCCGTCGACGAGCCGCTGGGTCATCGTCGCCGGGCCGCCGCAGCGGTGGCACACGGCCTCGAGCTTGTCGACGAACTCGGCGACGCAGAGCAGCGTCGGCATCGCGCCGAACGGCAGCCCGCGGAAGTCCTGCGCAAGACCGGCCGCGATCACGCGCGCACCGCCTGCGACCAGTGCGTCCACCGCGTCGACGATGCCTGCGTCGAAGAACTGCACCTCGTCGATCCCGACGGCGTCATACCCCTGCGCGAGCCGGCGCACCTCGGTGCTCGACTGGGCCGTGACCGCCCGCATCTTCGTGCCGGCGTGCGACACGACATGGCCGACGTCGTAGCGGTCGTCGATCAG
>JAICTB010000264.1 GCA_025936595.1 Thermoleophilia bacterium
AGGCGGCAACGACGATCGCAGACGCGAAGAGCGTCGTGCGCGGCCGCCAAACGAAGCGGGCGTCGCGGACGGCGCCGTGCACCGCGGTCACTCGACGAGCTCCGCGGTGATCCGCGCGCGCCACGCGAAGAGCAGCAGCCCGAGGCCGAGCGGGATGACGTCGCGGTACGCGGTGCCGCCGCTCCAGCGGGCGGAGGCGACGGTCGCCTGCAGGAGCCCGAGCACGACGCCGGCGGCGAGCGCCCGGCGCGGGTCGAACCACACGACGACGGCGGCGAGCAGCCCGTAAAGGCCGTAGCGTGCCGCCGCGTCGACGTCGAACGCGCCCGACGGAGCGGCCAGGATCGCGGCGAGGCCGGCCCACGCGCCGGCGAGCGCGAATGCGATGCCGACGAGCCGTGCGACCGGCAGGCCGACGAGACGAGCGGCGTCGAAATCCTGCGCGATCGCCTCGAGCGCGCGGCCGAACCGGGTTCGCTGGAGCAGCGCACCGCCGAGCGCCGCGAGCGCGAACGCAGCGGCTGCGACGAACAGCGAGCGCTGCTGGATCACCGCGCCGCCGATCCGCCAGACGCCGAACGGAAGCGGGTCCGGGAACACGTAGGCGGGGCGATCGAAGAAGACGACGAGCAGCGTGCGCACGGCGAACGCGACCGCGAGCGACGCGCCGACCCAGCCGATGACGGATCCGCGCGCGCGATACGGCTCGATCGCGAGGAAGTACGAGCCGGCGCTCGCGGCGGCGGTGACCGCGAGCCCGACGACGAGCGCGAGCAGGAAGCGCAGGCCGCCGACCGACGTCTGCGAGATCGGGCCGGAGCCGGCCGCGACGACGAGCGTGGCGAAGACGCCGAGCGCGATCAGCTCCCCGAAAGCGAAGTGGATGACACCGGTGAGGCGGAAGACGATCGAGTGGCCGACGGCGACGAGGCCGTAGACGGCGCCCGCCGCGAACCCGCTGGCGAGGATCTGGAGCGCGAGCGCCATCTGCGCATCGTCGCGCATCAGGCGGGCGGAGCCTCGTTCACGAGTTTCTCGGAGGGCGGCGGGTTCGAACCTCGCGAACCTGGTTCAGAGAGCGGACCAGGTTCGGACCACGCCGTCAGCCCGGCTTGCGGAGCACGTAGACCGTCGGCAGGAGCTTCCCGAGGAACTGGAAGACGCCCCAGTGCAAATTCGACTCGATGTGCCGGTAGATCTCCTCGCCCGCCGCCTCGACGATGCGCTGACGGTCACGGCGGAGCCGGGCGAGCCGCAGGAGATCGCGCGAGACCGGTTGGGTCCGTTCCTCGAGGTGCTCCCGCCATTCCGTGCCGACCACGTCCGCTGTCAGGTGCTCGCCCGCGAGCGTGAGGAGCGCGTCAGGGCCGCGCGGATCGAGGCTCCGGTCGAGCAGCTCGTACACCTCCCACGTCTCGGGCCCGTAAACGCGGGAGACCGCGCGCAGGTGCTCGTCCATCCCCTCGCAATCTAGTCTCTGCACGATGAGCCTTCGTCTCGCCAGCGCAGGGGAGTCGCACGGGCCCGCGCTCGTCGCGATCGTCAGCGGCCTGCCCGCGGGGCTCGCGCTCGACCGCGACGCGATCGACGCCGACCTGAAGCGGCGCCAGCAGGGATACGGGCGCTCGCCGCGCCAGCAGATCGAGCAGGATCGTGTCGAGGTGCTCGCGGGGCTCCGGCACGGGCGGACGCTCGGCACGCCGCTCGCGCTCGTCGTCCGGAACGTCGACCACAAAAACTGGACGTGGGGGATGTCGCCGTGGCCGCCCGACGGCGAGCCGCACGGCAAGGGGACGAAGCCGGTCACGCTGCCGCGGCCGGGTCATGCGGACCTCGCGGGTGCGCAGAAGTTCGGGCACGACGACGTGCGCAACGCGCTCGAGCGGGCCTCGGCGCGTCACACGGCGGTTCATGTCGCCGCGGGCGCGGTTGCGAAGGCGCTCCTCTCCGCGATCGGGATCGCGGTCGCCGGCTCGGTCGTCGACGAGGACGCGCTGCGCGCACAGGTCGACGAGGCACGCACGGAGCGCGACACGGTGGGCGGCATCGTCGAGGTGCGTGCCGCCGGCGTGCCGCCCGGGTTCGGCTCCTACGCCGCGAAGGAGGACCGGCTCGACGCACGCCTCGCGTTCGCGCTGATGGGGATCCAGGCGGTCAAGGGGGTCGAGATCGGAGACGGCTTCGCGCTTGCGGCGCTGCGCGGCTCGCAGGCGCACGACGAGATCGGCGCAGACCGGAAACGCACGTCGAACCGCGCGGGCGGGATCGAAGCCGGCGTCTCGAACGGGGAGGAGATCATCGTGCGCGCGGGGATGAAGCCGCTCCCGACACTGATGAAGCCGCTCGCGTCGGTCGACCTCGCCACGGGCGAGGCCGCGACCGCGCTCGTCGAGCGCTCGGACGTCGCCGCGGTCGAGGCGCTCGCCGTCGTCGCGGAGGCGGCGGTCGCGTGGGAGCTCGCCGTCGCCGCGAAGGAGAAGTTCGGCGGCGACGCGCTCGGCGACTTCGTGGCCGCGCACGCTGCGTACACGGCTCGCATCCAATGGCGGTAGCTCTCAATGCGCTCGGGCGCCACGTGGCGCTCGTCGGGTTCATGGGTGCGGGGCAGCCGTCGCTCGCGCCGCTCGTGGCGGAGCGGCTCGGCCGGCGCGCGGTCGACTGCGACCGGCTGCTCGAGGGTC
>JAICTB010000168.1 GCA_025936595.1 Thermoleophilia bacterium
CTCCGAAGCCCTCGTACGCGGGCACCGGAAAGTGCTTCGTCTGCGTCTGCGAGGACGTGACGACGAAGGATCTGGCTCGCGCCGTGCGCGAGGGCTTCGAGTCGCTCGAGCTGGCCAAGCGCTACACGACGGTGACGATGGGCCCCTGCCAGGGCCGGCTCTGCCATCTCTCCTCGATCCGCCTCTACGCTCGCTTGCAGGGAACCGACGAGGCGGCGATCGGCACGACCACCGCGCGCCCGCCGTGGGAGCCGGTCGAGCTCGGCCTGCTCGCGGGCAGAAGCCACGAGCCGGCGAAGCGCACGGCGCTGCACGCGCGCCATGAGCAGGCGGGAGCCGAGATCGTCTGGACGGGAGCCTGGAAGCGCGCGCACTCCTACGGCGACGCGCCTGCGGAGGTGCGTAGCGTGCACGAGGCGGCCGGCGTGATCGACGTCTCCACGCTCGGCAAGCTCCTCGTCGCAGGCCCGGACGCGGCTGCGTTCCTCGAGCGCCTCTACCCGAACCGCTTCGCCGACCTGAAACCGGGCCGCGTGCGCTACGGCGTGCTCTCGACAGACGCCGGCCGGATCATGGACGACGGCACGGTCGCCCGGCTCGGCGAGGAGCAGTACTACGTCACGACGACCTCGACCGGCTCCGACAGCGTCCACGGCTGGTTCGAGTGGTGGAACGCGAGCTGGGGCATGGACGTCGAGATCGTCAACCTGACCGGCGCCGTCGCCGCCGTGAACGTCGCGGGGCCGAAGGCGCGCGACCTGCTCGCGCGCGTTACGAATGCGGATGTCTCTCGGGAAGGGCTCCCGTACCTGGCGGCCCGCGAGGCGACCGTCGCGGACGTGCCGTGCCTGATCCTCCGCATCGGCTTCGTCGGCGAGCTCGGCTACGAGCTGCACTTCCCGAGCCCGCACGCCGAGCACCTCTGGGACACGCTGGTCGGCCTCGGTGCGACGCCGTTCGGGCTCGAGGCGCAGCGCATCCTGCGACTCGAGAAGCAACACATCATCGTGGGCCAGGACACGGACTCCGAATCGAACGTGCTCGACGCGCAGATGCCGTGGATCGTCAAGTTCGACAAGGACGACTTCGTCGGCAAGTGGGCGCTCGAGCACGCGCGCGAGCGCGGCCCGCGCGAGCTGCTCGTCGGCTTCGAGATGCTCGACGGCGTCGTCCCGCCCGAGGGGTCGCAGGTCGTGCGCAGCGGGCGGCCGGGCGGCCGCGTGACGAGCGCCCGCTGGAGCGAGCAGCTCGAACGCGGGATCGGGCTCGCGTGGCTTCCGCCCGAGCTCGCACGCGAAGACGCCGAGCTCGAGATCCGCGTCGACGGCCGGCTCGAACAGGCGCGCGTGCGCCTGCGGCCCTTCTACGACCCCGACGGTGCGCAGCTCCGCACGTGAGCGAGCTCGCATTCATCTCCCCCGGCGCCGCGCCGCTCGTCTCGCCGCTCGCGCGCGCGCTCGCCGGCGCCGCCGGGATCGGCGACCTCTCGCTGCTCGGCAAGCTCGAGGTGCGAAACGCCGATCCGGGCCTACTGCCGGACGGCGCGTCGCTGATCCGGATCTCGCCTGAGCGCGCCCTCGTCCTCTGCCCCGCGGGCGAGCGCCGGGTGCTGAAAGAGGTGTTGCCCGGGTTCGTCGTCGACATGACCGCCGCGCTTGCCGGCATCAGCGTCGAAGGAGAGCCGTTGCTGCGCCGGCTCACCGACCTCGACCTCGACAGGCTGCCCGCCGCGGGCAAGGTCGCGGGGGTCCCCGCACTCGTCGCGCGGGACGGCGAGCGTTTCGACATCTTCTTCGCGCAGGAGTACGGCGCCTCGGTGGTCGAGCTCGTCCGCGACATGCAGGAAGGCCTTGCGTGAGGGACCTCTTCCGCGTCCGGCGCATGTGGCGGCCTCCCGGCGAGCTGAAGCGCCGGTACGACGTCGTGATCGTCGGCGGTGGCTCGCACGGGCTCGCGACGGCGTACTACCTCGTCAGGAACCACGGCGTGAAGAGCGTCGCCGTGCTCGAGCAGAGCTACATCGGCTCCGGCGCAGCGGGCCGCAACACGACGATCATCCGCTCCAACTACCGCACGCCCGAGGGCGCGGCGTTCTACCAGCGCAGCGTCGAGCTCTACGAAGGGCTCGGCGCCGACCTCGACTTCAACCTGCTCTTCTCACAGCAGGGGCACCTCACGCTCGCGCATTCCGAGCGTGCCCTCGTGACGATGACGGAGCGCGCCGAGGTGAACCAGCTGCTCGGGATCGACAGCCGCCTGATCGGAAACGCCGAGATCTCGAAGCTGTGCCCGGAGCTCGATCTCTCCGATCGGCCGACGTGGCCGGTGCTCGGAGCGCTCTACCACCCGCCCGGCGGGATCATCCGTCACGACGCAGTCGTCTGGGGCCTCGCGCGCGGCGCCGACCGCGGCGGCGTCGAGATCCATCCGTACACGAAGGTGACGGGAATCGACCAGCACGCGGGACGTGTGACGGGCGTGCGGACGACGCGCGGCGACATCGAGTGCGACACCGTGGTGAGCGCGACGGCCGGCTGGTCGACGCTCGTCTGCGATCTCGCCGGCGTGCGCCTGCCGATCACGACGCACATTCTGCAGGCCTGCGTGACCGAGCCGGTGAAGCCGTTCCTCGACGTCGTGATCGTGTCGTCGCAGATGCACGTCTACATCTCGCAGACCGACCGCGGCGAGTTCCTGATCGGCGCGGAGATCGAGCCGTACACGACCTATCGCGGCACGGGCACGTTCCCGTTCCTCGAGGCGTCGGCCGCGCACGTTCTCGAGCTCTTTCCCCAGCTCGAGCGCGCGCGCGTCCTCCGCTCGTGGACCGGGCTCTGCGACCTCAGCCCGGACTACAGCCCCATCCTCGGCAAGACCGGCGTCGAGGGCTTCCACGTCTCCGCCGGCTGGGGAACCTACGGCTTCAAGGCCGCGCCGGTCGTCGGCGAGACGATGGCGCAGCTCGTCGCGACCGGGCGCACGCCGGACCTGATCGCACCGTTCGAGCTCGAACGCTTCCACACCGACACGCTCGTGTCGGAGCTCGCGGCCGCGGCCGTCTCGCACTGATCAGCTCTGGTTTCGCTGCTGGCGCTTCTGCGTCTTCGTCTGCTGCTCGGTCGTCTTCTTCGGCGGGTTCGTCGGCGGCGCGCTCGGACGCACGGCGCCGCTCTCCGGAAACGGGCGCAGGTAGTCGGCGCCTCCCGGCGGCTTGCCGCTCTCGGGCTGCGGCAGGCGCCCGTCGCCGCGCGACGCGACCGCCGTCGGGGCGAGCTGCTCGCCCACGTCGTCGATGAAGCCGTACGAGCGGTCCTCGATCTGCTCGAGCGCCGCCGCTGCGTCGCGATCTTCGCGCGCCGCGTAGCGGACGAGCTCGGCGCGCGTCGCGGGCAGGTCGATCCCTTCGAGGACGACCTGGATCTGGGCTGCGCGTTGGAGGTTCACAGTTCTCGGGCCTCGAGTCGTTCTTCGCCGTTTGGCGTCACCTGAAACGCGGTCGCGCCCGGACGGCACGTCACGACCTCGCTGAGCTCGGTGCCGACGTAGTGGACCGCGACACCGTCGTCGGCGGCGATACCCGGTGCGAGCCCGCCGTCGATCAGCTCGCGGTAGCGCGGGCGCCGCAGCTCCTCGCCGTCGTAGTGCGGACAGGCGCTGCCGGGGAGAAAGCCGAGACAGTCCATGCGGTCGAGCTGCGGGCCGAACGAGTCCGTCACTCCCGACTCGAACCAGCAGATCATCCCAGCGCTCGCGCCCCACAGGACGACGCCGTTCTCCCACGCCTCGCGCAGCAGCGTGTCGATGCCGTGCACCTTCCAGACCGCGAGCATGTTCGCCGTGTTGCCGCCGCTCACGCAGATCGCGTCCTGCCCGAGGACCAGCTCCCGCAGGTTCGCCGGCGGCCACGGGAACGTCAACAGGTGCGACACCTCTCCGCGGCCGCGGAAGTTGTCGTAAAAGCCGAGTACACCCTCTGCGGAGTGGACCGAGTCGGCGAGGGCCGTCGGGACATAGAGCAGTCTCGGCGCCGCCTTCCCGGTCAGCGCGAGCACGTAGTCATAGAGGAGCATGGTCTGCTCGGCGGTGTCCCCGCCCCCGCCGAGCCCGACGATGTGCCGCTCTGCCGCCACGTCACGAGTTTTACAGGCCTCCGGCGCGGTACGTCCCGGGACGCAGGTCGGCTACTGGCCGACCACTTCCCGGTCGCACAGCTCGTGCGCGAAGACGATCTCGAGGGAGCATTGGTCCTCGGCGATGACCCGGCCGTATTGGGACGAGTTCATCGAGTTCGCCCGGCGGTTTCTCTGATCGATCGATTTGCAGGCTCTGCGCGGCGGCAGGCGCGCGTCTGCTTGAATCGAGGCGATGGCCTCGACCTCGAAGCTCACCGTCGGCGACCGCTCCTATGCGATTCACCGGCTGGACGAGCTGCAGGCCTCCTACGACGTGGCGCGCCTGCCGTACACACTGCGCGTGCTGCTCGAGAACGTCCTGCGAAACGGCGGCGAGGCGGACGTCGACGCAGTCGCACGGTGGGACGCAAAGGCGGAACCGTCGAACGAGATCGCGTTCGCCCCGTCGCGCGTCCTGCTGCAGGACTTGACCGGCGTACCGGCCGTCGTGGACCTCGCGGCGATGCGCGACGCGATGGCAGCCCTGGGCGGCGATCCGTCGCGGATCAACCCGCTCATCCCCGCCGAGCTCGTGATCGACCACTCGGTGCAGGTCGACGCATTCGCCTCACGCATGGCGTTCGGGCGCAACGTCGAGCTCGAGTTCGAACGCAACCACGAGCGCTACCTCTTCCTGCGGTGGGGGCAGGAGGCGTTCAGCGGGTTCA
Organism: Thermoleophilia bacterium; assembly: GCA_025936595.1. Lineage (GTDB taxonomy): Bacteria > Actinomycetota > Thermoleophilia > Gaiellales > Gaiellaceae > PALSA-600. Next base: position 4,841 of record JAICTB010000168.1, read on the forward strand.
AGGTCGTGCCGCCCGGCACCGGCATCTGCCACCAGGTGAACCTCGAGTATCTCGCGCGCGTCGTCGAGGACCGGGACGGCGTCGCCTTCCCCGACACGCTCGTGGGCACCGACTCGCACACGACGATGGTGAACGGCCTCGGCGTCCTCGGCTGGGGCGTCGGCGGCATCGAGGCGGAGGCGGCGATGCTCGGCCAGCCGCTGTCGATGCTCGTGCCGCAGGTCGTCGGGTTCAAGCTGAGCGGGTCGCTGCCGGAGGGCGCGACCGCGACCGATCTCGTGCTGACGGTGACGCAGATCCTGCGCAAGGCGGGGGTCGTCGGGAAGTTCGTCGAGTACTTCGGCGAGGGCGTCACGGCGCTGCCGCTCGCCGACCGCGCGACGCTCGGCAACATGTCGCCCGAGTACGGGGCGACGTGCGGGTTCTTCCCGATCGACCAGGTGACCCTCGACTACATGCGCCTCACGGGCCGCAGCGCCGAGCGCGTGGCGCTC
>JAICTB010000210.1 GCA_025936595.1 Thermoleophilia bacterium
CCCGGCCACGGCCCCACCGGCCTCCGCCCCAACGGCCGCGACCCTTGGTCTGACCAAGGGACGCGTCCCAACCAGCCCTGGCCGGAGGAACAACGCGGGGCTGCCCGACAGCGTCTCCACGGGTGTGCAGCATTTGTCACTGTCTCGTCGCACTTGGTCTGACCAAGGGACTGGTCTCGCGGCGACCTGTCCGAAGGGGCGACGGTTCGTTCGCCGGAACGATCGGCCGAGTCCGTACCATGCAGCCGTTCTTGGCCGCAACGTACGAAGGAGGCGCTCCCGGATGACCACGACCGAGCTGCCCGGCCGCGTGGATCTCTCCGGGCACGGGATCGACGCCGCGGGCTCCGTCTACCGGAACCCGACGACCGCGCTCCTCTACGAGCACGCGCTCGCGCGCGGCGACGGTCGCCTGGCCGAGGGCGGCTCCCTCGTCGTCGACACGGGCAAGTTCACCGGCCGCTCCCCGAAGGACAAGTTCCTCGTCGACGAGCCCTCCTCGACCGGTCGTGTCTGGTGGGGTGAGGTGAACCAGAAGCTCGCCGACGAGCACTACGACGGCCTGCGCGACAAGGTTACGTCGCGCCTGGCGGCCGCCGACGTCCTCTACGTGGTCGACGCCTGGGCCGGCGCCGATCCCGCGCACCGCATCTCCGTCCGCGTGATCACCGCGCATCCGTACCACGCGCTCTTCGCGAAGACGATGTTCATCGATCTGACCGACGAAGAGGCGGCCGAGTTCGCGCCGCAGGCGATCGTGCTGCACACACCCGACGTGGAAGCGGATCCGGCGGAGGACGGCACGCGCACCGGCACGTTCGTCGTGCTGCACCCCGGCCGCACCGAGCTGCTGGTCGGCGGCACCTTCTATGCCGGCGAGATCAAGAAGTCCATCTTCACCGTGATGAACGACCGCCTGCCGCTCGAGGGCGTCTTCCCGATGCACTGTTCGGCGAATGTGGGCGACGACGGCAGCGTCGCCGTCTTCTTCGGCCTCTCGGGCACGGGCAAGACGACGCTTTCCGCCGATCCCGAGCGCTCGCTGATCGGTGACGACGAGCACGGCTGGGGCGACAGCGGCGTCTTCAACATCGAGGGCGGGTGTTACGCGAAGGTGATCCACCTCTCCGCAGTGGCGGAGCCCGAGATCTTCAAGACAACGCACACGTTCGGGACGATTCTCGAGAACGTCGTCGTCGACGAGCTCGGCCGGCTCGACCTCGACGACGGCTCGAAGACGGAGAACACGCGCGCCGCATACAAGCTCGAGCAGATCGGCAACGCGCTGCCGGCGAAGCGCGCAGGGCATCCGAGCTCCGTCATCCTCCTGACCGCGGACGCGTTCGGGATCCTGCCGCCGATCGCCAGGCTGTCGCGTGAGCAGGCGCTCTACTACTTCCTCTCCGGCTTCACCGCGAAGCTCGCCGGCACCGAGATCGGCGTCACCGAGCCGCAGCCGACCTTCTCGCCGTGCTTCGCACAACCGTTCCTGCCGCAGCCGCCAGCCGTCTACGCGCGCATGCTCGGCGAGAAGCTCGACGCGCATGGCGCGACGGTCTGGCTCGTCAACACCGGCTGGACGGGCGGCCCGTTCGGCGAGGGCGAGCGCATGCCGATCCAGGAGACGCGCACGATGCTGCGCGCCGCACTCTCCGGCGAGCTCGCCGGCGTGGAGTTGCGGACAGACGAGCTCTTCGGGTTCGGCGTTCCCGTCGCGGTCCGCGGCGTGCCGGAGAAGCTGCTCGACCCGCGCGCAACCTGGAGGGACCCGGCCGAGTATGACCGGAAGGCGCGGGAGCTCGCCGGCATGTTCTTCGCCAACTTCACGAAGCGCTTCCCGGACGTCGACGAGCGCATCCGGGCTGCGGGACCACGCGCCTGATGACGTCCGCGACCGCGCCCTGGCGCGTCGCGATCATCAGCGTCCTTCCTGTGGTCGTGCAGTCGTACGCGGAGCTGATCCGCGTCGCGGGCCACGAGCCCGTCGTCGCGATCACCCCGCGCCGCCGCGCCGCCGGCTTCCCCGCGATGCCGTTCGCGGCCGAGCACGTCGCGGACGACCCTGAGGAGCTCGACATCCTCTTCCCTGCGACGAGGCACGCGCTGGCACGGATGCTCCGGGCGTACGAGCCCGATCTCGCGCTCTGCACCGGCTTCCCGTGGCTGATCCCCGCCGAGGCGATCGACGTGCCGCGCCTCGGCATCGTCAACGGCCATCCGTCCCTACTGCCCCGATACCGCGGCCCGTTCCCGATCGCATGGGCCGTCCGGAACGGCGAGCCGCAGATCGGCCTCAGCTACCACCTGATGGACGCCGCGTTCGACACCGGCAACCTGCTCACGCAGGCGCCGATCCCGCTCGCCGACGACGACACCGAGCAGACGCTCACGCCGCGCCTCGCCGCCGCGGCCGCCGACCTCCTGCCGCGCGTCTTCGACCGGCTCGCACGCGGCGACCGCGGCGACCCTCAGGAGGGCGGCGAGTACCAGGGCATGTTCGAGGGCGCGTACTGGACGATCGACACGACTCGACCCGCCGCCGACGTGCACCGGCAGGTTCGCGCGTGGGGCTTCATGCCGCCGATCGAAGGGTTCGGCCCGTTCCTCGAGCGCGGCGGAATCCGGGTGAAGGTGAAGCGGACGAGCCTGACCGAGGTCCCTGGTGCCGATCGGCTCGAGTGCGGCGACGGGCCGCTCTGGATCGTGGAAAGCGTTCCGGCCTAAGAACCCACAGGATTACAGTTGTGCCGCCCGGCGTCCTTGCCTCACACCACCGATCGCACCCGGGTCGACGAACGTCATCCTGTGAGAGCTTCTAACCGGCGCGTCTCGGCTTGGCGTTCCGCTAGCGTCCTTCACGTGGAAGCCACGCACGACGTCCTGGTCGTCGGCGCCGGCTGCGCGGGAATGCGCGCGGCGATCGAGGCGCATGACGCGGGAGCAAATGTCGGAGTCATCTCGAAGCTGCACCCGACCCGCAGCCACTCGGGCGCGGCCGAGGGCGGCATCAACGCGGCGCTCGGGAACGCGGCGGAGGACTCGCCGGAGATTCACGCATTCGACACGGTGAAGGGCTCTGACTACCTCGGCGACCAGGACGCGATCGAGATCTTCACCCGCGAGGCGCCGGCGGACATCTTCCAGCTCGAGCACTGGGGCGCGTTCTTCTCGCGCCGCGACGACGGCAAGCTCGCACAGCGGCCGTTCGGCGCCGCCGGCTCGCCGCGCACCGTGTTCGCCGCCGACATCACCGGACACGTGCTGATCCAGGTGCTGTACGAGCAGCTCGTGAAGCGCGACATCACCGTGTACGAGGAGTTCTTCGCCTGGAAGCTCGTCGAGAACGACGGCCGCTGCCAGGGCGTCGTCTCCTGGGACCTGCTGAACGGCGGCCTGAAGACGATCGGGGGCAAGACGGTCGTGCTCGCGACCGGCGGCCAGGGCCGCATCTACCGGACGACCACGAACGCATACGCGTGCACCGGCGACGGCACCGCGATGGCGCTCCGGCTCGGGCTCCCGCTGAAGGACATGGAGTTCATGCAGTTCCACCCGACGACGCTCTACCCGACCGGGATCCTGCTCACCGAAGGCTGCCGCGGTGAGGGCGCCTATCTGATCAACAGCGAAGGCGAGCGCTTCATGAAGCGCTACGCGCCGAACGCGATGGAGCTTGCGTCGCGCGACGTCGTCTCACGCTCCGAGCAGACGGAGATCGACGCCGGTCGCGGAATCAACGGCTCCGTGATGCTCGACATGCGCCACCTCGGAGCCGAGCGGATCATCGAGCGGCTGCCGGGCTCGCGCGAGCTGTCGATGACGTTCGCAGGCGTCGACCCGATCTACGACCCGGTGCCAGTGCGGCCCGGTGCGCACTACCACATGGGCGGAGTCGAGACCGGGAACGACGGCGACACGGAGCTGACCGGGCTCTACGCGGCCGGCGAGGTTGCGTGCGTGTCCGTCCACGGCGCGAACCGCCTCGGCGGCAACTCGCTGATGGAGACGATCACGTTCGGGCGGCGCGCAGGCCGTGCGGCTGCCGAATGGGCGCTTTCGAACACGACGATCGACGTGCCGGCGAGCGTGGAGGAAGACGCCGGGCGGGAGCTCCGGGTGCTGCTCGACGCCACTTCGGGCGAGCGTCCGTGGCAGATCCGCAACGACCTCGGCACGTCGATGCTCGAGAACTTCGGCGTGTTCCG